>JAHHMJ010000472.1 GCA_018678395.1 Gemmatimonadota bacterium
TCTACGCCTGTGTGTGCTGCGACACCCCGCTCTTCGATGCCGCCGAGAAGTTCGAGTCCGGCACGGGGTGGCCCTCCTTCACGGAGCCGGTCGACGAGGCCGTGGTCGCCTACCGGTCGGATGGATCACACGGCGTGAGCCGCATCGAGACGGTGTGCAACGTCTGCGATGCCCACCTCGGCCACGTCTTCCCGGACGGTCCCCCTCCGACGCGGCTTCGGTTCTGCATCAACGCCGTGGCTCTGCAGAGGGTGTCCGCCGAGGAATGACCCAGCGGATTCCGACCGCGGGCGACGGCGACGCTGACGCCCGGTCGAATCCGGTCCACAGCTCCCACCGCCGGGTGCGGATCAACGCGCCGATCACGGCGCCGGGGAGCGCTCCGTAGAGCCCGCCTCCAAGAAGGAATCCGCTGACGGCGGGGGCGCGGCACGAACCTTCGCACTCGCGACTCCAGTAGATGGCCGACGGAATCCCGGTGGCGACCATCCCGATGACGGCACCCCAGAGCGCGTTTCGTCGGCGTTCGGTGCTGATCTCGGCCCGACGGACCTGACTTCGGGCCACGACGAACTCGTGGCCCTCCTCGGTCCCGATCCGGATGTCGCCGCCCTCTTCACCCAACCACCGCCCCTCGATCGGATCCGGCGACGCCGCCGGCGCATCCAGGCGCACCCGAGTCTCGGGACGCACAAGCAGCAGGGGGGTCACCGTCGGGGGTGCTGGAAAGGCCGGTCCGCATCCCACGATACCGATGCACAGGACGGTGGAGAGAACGCTCCGAGTCGTACTCACGTCCATCCCCCCGAGCCCAGGAAGAGGCCGATCAGGACGGCGTAGGCGACCAGGACCACGCCGGTCCCGGCAAGCGCGACGCCACCGCCCAACCCCACCCCGCCCCGGACGATGTGCTGGCTGCCGTTGATCGGAGGTACGATGGACCCGGGGTATGACCGGGCGTCGGGCGCCCCGTAGACGTCATACCGCACGAACGCCGCCCCGAAGTCCTGAATGTTGAGGCGGACCCCGGTACTCCATCCGGTCTGGTCCTCGAGCCAGGCGTGACTGCCGTTGCTCCGCGCCAGACCCATTTCGAGCTCGACGGACACGACGTCGCTCACCCAGCGACGGGCGCGGCCCCTGAGCCCGGTGAAGACGTCGTCGGCTCCGGTCCCCAGCGTCGCCGTCCCCCCCACGGCCCAATCGGACCCCACCGCGATCAGGTGGCCGACATTCCACTCGTACTGGTTCTCGGCAGCGTCGATCCGGTACCGGAACCCGTCGTCCCCCCGCTCGTACGAGGGCCGGACGAGTGGAGTAGACGCCTGCAACTCGACCAGCCAGAGCGATGCGCACTCGGGCGGGACGCCGTGCAGGCATCCCCACCGCCCCTGCGTTCGCGGATCTTCCGCGCCGCGGGCCCCGGGCACGTCCGCGGTGTCCGCCCGGACCTGGGCGGACGACACGCGCGGGAGCCCGATGACGACGCAGACGGCGATCGCCGATCCCAGGACTCGAGACGAGACCCTGTGGCTCCATCCGACGGTGCGCGTGTTCATCGGGCCTCCCCTCTAGTGAAGAGCGGTTCGAGGAATCGGAATGCGTCGTACAGCTCCGGGCCTTCCAGGGGCGGGTCCAGGTGCTGAGCCCCAACGAATACCAACTGGAAGACTCTGGCGAGAGTCTCGCTTCCACCGCCTCCGTTCATGCGCTCCGCACAGAGTTCCTGGAGCAGTTCGAGGCGCCGACGGTCCACGCGGTCCTGGGCGCGACGGGCGAGGGGCTCGGCCGACGCCCACGACCGAATCGCTCGTTCCACGGTGGCGTTGCGAAGCTCGGAGGCCTCCCGGTTGACCGACCGGAAACGGTCCTCGACGGGTCCGCCCGCGTGGGCGATCTCGACGAAACGGTCGGTCGCACGGGTCTCCCACGTGGTCAGGAGCTCCTCAATGTAGCGGGGTCGCCCCTCGAAGTGGTGGTAGAAGGACCCCTTGCTCCGGTCCATTCGCTCGCAGAGGGCGTCCACGGTCAGCCCCGCACCTCCCTCCCCTGCGAGGACCCGGAACCCCTCTTCGATCCAGTCCTGCTTCAATCGCCGCGGCATCGTCCCCCCTCCCATCCGAAGTCGATGCGGGTCTACTTCCCGCCTACCATTCACTTCCTGTACATACTATACGGTATGGTAT
>JAHHMJ010000261.1 GCA_018678395.1 Gemmatimonadota bacterium
GCGCAGAAGCGCTTCGCCATGGAGAAGTACCGGGAGGCGATCATCGAGGCCGACGGCGGACGCCGGGGCCCGATCGCCCACTGACGACGCTTTGAGGGGCTAGTTTCCCCTCACGTCCGATGGACCCGAGCGGGTCGTCGCGGCACTGGCCGCGGCGGCCCGCTCGGCTTTGTGGGGATCGTCAATCCGAACGATCGATCCCGATCAGGACGATGCGCTCGACCCCGAAGGAATCGCGACCCAACGCCAGCATTCGGTCGCCGCGGACTGCGAGCGGTGCGAGGTCGGCCGGCAGTTCGAGCGTCGCGACGAGCGAGCCGGCGGGGTCGACCACCCACCACTCACCGCCGGTGCGGTAGCGCCCGCCCGGCAGCAGCAGCGCGTCCGACGCGGGCTCGTAGGGCTTCACCCACAGGTAGCCTGCGTCGTCCGAGAAGAGCCGTGAAAGGGTCGGGATCGACCCCTCGTCGCGATCGGCCGCTCGGATGGTCCGGGCCGCGAGGGGGTCGACCTCGCCGGCCCCGACGGCGGCATCCAGGGCTTCCCACGCCGCCCAGCGATCGGGCGCCGGCAGCTGCAGCGTCAGGTGGTCGACGGCCTCCGGCGGCTCGATCGGGTGGGCTTCGCCCGGAGCGAAGAAGCGGATGTGGCCGTCGACCCCGTCGGTCACCGCGACACGGTTGCCCACGACCGCGCCCCAGAGGCGGGGAGACATGGGCAGCGGACCGGAGACGGGTCCCCCGAACCGGCGCACCATGCCGGGATGCTCACCCAGAAGCCCCTGGAAACCCGCGTCCGACCCGAAGAGGCCCAGCACCATCCGATCGGCGACCGGACCGTCGAGCGAGCGGCGGGCCACGATCCAGGCGAGCACCACGCGCCCGTCGGGCAGAGTCGCGTAGTGCGCGTCCAGATTGCCGCCCTCGACGGGCCCTCCACCCGTCAGGTCCACACGGTGCGTGGAGAGTACCTGACCCCCGGCGTCGAAGTGGGTGATGCGCCTCTGACCCCCGTCCCACGTCGAGAATCCGCCGTCGGGACCCGCCCATACCGCCGAGAGGTCGTCGAACTCGCCCGGGCCTTCCCCGGCCCGCCCGACGACGCCGTCGAAAGCCCCGTCCTCATCGAGAAGGACCATGTGCCGCTCCAGCGCGTCGGCCACGGCGATCCGCCCGTCGCTCAGAAAGACCGCGCCCTGGATGCGCGAGAAGAGGATGTCGCTCTGCGTAGACGCGCCCACTTCGGCGATCGGGCTCGGCGCGACGCGCCACTCCGCTGGCGGACCCTGAGATCGGCTCGCCGCCGGCAGTGCCGGGAAGAGGGCGACGGCGAGCACCAGCCGGACCGAATAGGAAGTCGACGTCACGGATCGATCGAGGGCCAGGGGGCAGAGGCGCGGGGGGCACGGTGGCGTCCGCGCATTCCGTTTCGGAGCATCACCGCAGCTCTTGCGACCGTAGACGTCACCGGCCTCGCGGCGCAAGCGGCGGCGGCAGGGCCCGGCTCGGGACGGGCGCCCGTGCCCGCTGGCGATCCGGCGCGCGAGTCGCGATTCTACAGCGTCGCGCTCTTCCCTCGCCGACGGCCGCATGAGCGAACGAAAGCCCTACCATCAGGCCCTCCAGGAGGCCGCACACCACGTGGTGTGCGCGGTGCTCGCACCGGAGCTGCCCCGGAGAGATGCGACGCTGCCACCGCCCCACCCTTCGGCCGTGGACGACGTTCTCGAGGACCACGCCACCCCTGGGCATACGCGAGTCGAGACGCTCGCCCGGTTCGCGGGCCCGGCCACCGTCCGGCTCGGGGCCCGCATCGACGACATCGACGGCCTCGGTGACCACGCGCGTGGGATCGCGCTTCTCGAGTCCCTCGGCGAGACCGACCGTCGCGACGTCTACGCGCGCGAGGCGGAGGGCTTCGTCCGGGTGCATTTCCTGACCATCCGCGCGCTCGCGCTCCAGCTGCTTCAGGCCGGTGTGCTCGACGCGACCGAGACCGGCTTGATCATCGAGGTCGCCGAGGGACGGGCCCCGCTGCGCGAGCTGGAGGCGTATCGAGCGCGTGCGGAGGTGGATCCGGCCGTCGGCTGACGCCGAGCCCCGCCGCGGGCTGACGAGGAGGCCCGTCGTGGGCTGACACGGCGTCCCGCCGTCCACCGACCCGCAATCCCGAGTGGCGCGGGTGCGGCCCCATTCCATATCGTGCCGACGGTCGAGGGGCCATCACGCGGGACACCGGACCCGCACCGGCTCCCTCGCCACACCGCTTCGACCCCTCCCCCACCGATCCGCCGGCCGTGGATCGCCCAGACGGAGCAGCCGCATGCCGTCGTCAGAAGTCCTCACCGGGTTGTTTCGCATCCTGGTCTACGCCTCGATCGGCCTGACCATGGTTCAGATCTACCTGACCCTGAACCGGCTCTGGAAGCGAAAGCACGAACCCGTGGTCGCCGAAAGCATCTCCATCATGGGCGAGTTCGTGGGTCTGGCGCCGTTGATGATCATGACGGCGAATTTCGGCCTGCTGGGCCAGTGGGAAGGCTTCGTCGACGGGCTCCTGTGGATCTTCTCGGCGTCGGTCACGGTGCTCATCGGCACCGGCCTGTGGGTCGAGGGGCGGCGCCGCGAGGGGGTCTTCTCGCTGCTTCGATCGTCGCTGCGCATGGAGCGCGACGAGGTGGGCTACCTGGCCCGCTCCTTCTTCCGTCCCTCCGGTGCCCATCGCATTCTCGAGATCCTCGGCAAGGTGGCGCTCCTCGACGACACGCTCGACGAGCGGGAGCAGGGATTCATCCAATCTTTCGCCGACAGCTGGGGGGTGGAGTTCTCCATCGACACGCTGCAGACGGGCGGCCGAGACGGGGGACGCGACCTGGTCGGGCTGCAGCAGTCGGTCGCCGGGTATCTCTCGACGTCCCCACCCGACGAGCAGGTCCGACAACTCGGTGACGTGCTGCAGGCGTTGGTCGGGATCGACGACGACGTCTCGGAGGACGAGGCCCTGATGGTCGCCGAGATCCAGGGGATGTTCGACGGCTACCTGGGCGAGTCCACGGCCTCGTGGGGCGTGGTGCTGGTCCCGCAATCCGACGCCCAGGAAGAGGCGATCCGCGCACTCGTGCCGGGGGTGGAGCCCACCGAGATGCGGGGCGGTCGGGCATACCTGGTCGGGCGCCACCATTCGCAGGACTACGCGGAGGTCGTCGGGCGCGGCTACGAGGCGCTCAACGTGTTCTCGGCCGTGATCCCGATGGGGGCGTAGAAGCGGGCCGTTTCAGTCCGGGGGGGGCGCCCTTCGTCCCGGCTCCGGTGCTCTTACCGGTACTCCAGGTCGATGACCCCATCCGTTACCAGTGCGAACGTGCTGCCGTCCGGGGCCGGCGGCGCGTTGCTCGCCCGCTCGTTCGCCCGGAACTCGAAGGTCGCGACGATGCGCTCGTCGGCGACCGATGTGAGCGTCAGGGCACCGGTGGGGGTCAGCCGCAGGCTGTCGAAGCCGGGGAAGTCCGGATCGTCCGGGAACAGATTGACCAGCCCGTAGAACCCCGACGAGATGTCGCCGAGCGGGTAGGTGCCCGGGGTCAGGGGGCCAGCCGCTCCGTTGACCTGAAGGAGAAGAACCACGTTGTCGGGGGTGCACGAGGTGGCCGTGTCGAGGCACGCGAGAATCACGAGGCTGCCCGCACGCACGCGCTCGGTATCGACGGAGAGGTTCGTGAACGTCCACGGGACGCCGTCGATGCGAGCGCTCAACGTCCCCTCCCAGCTGCCGAAGCCGTACGACACGCACGAGGGCACGCTCGACACCGGCACGAAGGTCGTCGATTCGCCGCCGCGCGCGAGCGTGAGGCGGCCCTGGGACACCTCGACATCGTAGGAGCGGACATCGGAGTTCGCGGCGCCGCCCGCGGGCGTCAGGCGCAGCACGAGACGACCGTCGTCGGCGGTCCAGGAGCCGTCCGCCGACGTACACGAGAGTCCGGTGAAGTCGGCCTCGACGAGGTGAGCCGTGCCGTCGGCGCTCAGCTTGATCGTGGTCTCGAAGATGCCGGCTTCCGTGGCGCGCCACAGGCCGTCCAGGGGTGCCA
>JAHHMJ010000380.1 GCA_018678395.1 Gemmatimonadota bacterium
CATCCCCGTCGTTCGCTTCGCCGCCTTCGGACCCTCCCCCGGCACCTACGGGCCCCGCTGTGGGACCGGAATCGAGGGGTCGTCGTCGGACGTCTTCCGCATCACGGCCCCGGCCGACTGGGTCTACCGGGGGACCAGCGGCGGGTCGGGCGCCGACGACATCTCGTTCGATCTGAACGGCACCCGCGTGACGGTCGACCTCTACGCCGACCGTGGAGAGCTTCGCATCGAGACCGATTTCGAGGACCGGGGACCCACGGGCCTGACGGTGGAGCTGCCGGGTGCCAGCGTGCCTTTGCACGAGGTCTTCGTCGGTGGGCGCACCGGCTACGGAATCCTGTACGTGCCCTGGCTGGTCGATCTGCCCGCGGCCGACGACCCCGAAGGCACGATCCTGATCACGTCGCGAGAGCCCGGCCTCGTCGACCCGGAAACGGCCGCGGCCGTGCTGGGCACGGTGCGAGTGGACCGTTGCGCTGCGATCTCTCGGACCCTGATCTGGGGACCGATGAGCCGTCGTCAGCTGGTGCCCGACTTCGAGGGGGGTGATCCGCTCGGCAAGACCCGGCCCGACGAGCCTCACCCCGAGTACGTCCCCGGGGAATCGCCCCTGCTGACCTTCTCGGAGGCACAGGTGGCCTTCCTGCTCCCGGTCCCGGCCGAGGTCGCCGACTGCGTCGCGGGGCTGGTGCGCGAAGACGCCCCGTCCGACCCGATCCTGCACATGAAAGTGCTGTTGCCGTCGGGCACCATGAAGGAGGAGCTGGAGGCCTACGTCGCGCAGTGTTCGGCGTAGGCCGGACGGGGTAGGCTCGAGCGGGTGCCGCGAGCCGGCCGCGGCTACTCCCGCCGCCGCTACCTCCCGCCGCCCATCCCCTCCAGCTCCGCGCCCGACAGCAACCGACCCTTCGTCACGACCGCCTCGATGGCGAGCGTGTTCGTGATGTCGTCTAGCGGATTCGCCGACAACAGCACGAGATCGGCCATCTTGCCGGCCTCGATCGTGCCCATCTCGTCATCCAGGCCGAAGAACTCGGCCGGACGGATCGTGGCCGCGCGCAGCGCTTCGAGCGGATCGAGGCCCGAACGCACCAGCATGTCGAGCTCGTTGTGCAGGCTGAAGCCGGGGATCGCGAAGCCGATCGGCGTGTCGGTCCCGGCGGCGATCGGCACGCCCGCCTCGTGCATCATGCCGATGAGGTGCATGCTGAACGCGCCGAACGTGGTGTCGCGCGCGGGCGGCCCGGTGCGCTGCCGCTCCCCCGCGGCGCGCCAGTCGGCGCCGGCGTCGGCGGGACTGGCATCGAGTGCGGTGTCCCAGCCATCGCGCATCCACGGCGGCGCGATACCGAGCGCGTTCAGCCGCATCGTCGGTACCTGGATCGTGCCGGAGAGCGCGGCGATCGTCTCGGCGCAGCGCTCGGCGTCGAACGCGGCCACCGACGGCAGCCGGTGCTCGGAATGCAGAGCCGAGCGCAGGTCGCCCCCCGCCCCGTCGTCGGTCGTCCACGCGTCCAGCGCGGCCCGCCGCTGCTCCAGCCGCGCCTCGGCGTCGGCAGCGCAGTCCATCTCGATGTTGCGCAGGTGTTCGAGGGACTGCATCGAGGGGCCCACGTCGCGCGCCAGCATCGAGAGCGGCACGTGGCCGTCGCGCGGGAGTCCCCGGGCATCGCTCTCCTCGACCAGCGCCGCGAACACCTCGGGCGTGATCATCTCGTAGACCTTGATGAAATCGACGCCGGCCTCGGCCAGACGCGCCACGTTCGCCCGGGCGGTCTCGACGTCCGGCGTGGTGATCCCGATTTCCGGTCGGCTGTCGCCGTCGTAGACCACGTGCTCGCCGTCGAGCAGCGGCCCGGCGAAGAACACCCGCGGGGCGAGCGCGCCCTCGGCCTCCATCCGCTCGACGATCGGCAGCACCAGATCGAGCATGCCCCCGGTGTCGCGCACGCTGGTGATGCCGTAGCGCAGGAACATCTCGGGCATCGCATCCGTGAAGCGCGCATCGTAGCTGAGATGCACGTGGAAGTCCCACAGCCCCGGAATCAGATAGGCCCCCTCACCTGCCATCGTCGCCTCCGGCTCGGCGCCTTCCCACGGCGTCGCCGCCGACTCGACCGCGGCGATGCGGCCTTCGTCGACCACGACGCGCATGCCCTCGCGGGCGCCGTTCACCGCGTCGATCACGGTGACCTCTTCGATGATCAGGTCGGGGGCGGCGGAGGTGTCCCCAGCAGAGCTGTCCGCATCGGGGCCACAGCCACCCGCACCGAGAAGCGCGATCAGGAGGGTGGTGAGCTTCGTGCGGGGTGAAGACGGCAGCGGGTGCGGCATGGACATTCCGGTGTCTGGGGTCGGGCGGAAGGCAAAGTGACGGCGGCAGGACGCCTTGGGCAAATCGCGGGCCCGTCGGGACGCGACCCGTGATCCTCGCCCGAACACCACGCAACGTATTATATTGCGCAACGACACTCGTTGCGGCCCATTCCTTCGACCGCATTCCGCACGGATGCGTCGTCCACCGTCCACCACACGCACCGCCCATGAGCCTCGCTGCCCAGATCCTCCCCCTCGAGTCCCTGACGCGGACCCACCTCGACACGCTGCGCGCGGTCCTCGGATCGGATCGTGCGGTGGCCAACCTCCTCGAGGTGTCACCGTCGCAGGTCTCGCGGTGGCGGCGGGGCCAGGCCCCCGATCCGGACAACGCCGACCGCCTCGCCGGCTTGGCACTCGTCGTGGAGATGCTGTCGCGGTGGCTCGACCCCGCCACGATTCCGGACTGGCTGGAGGGGCCGAATCTGCATCTCGACGACCGCGCGCCCGCCTACCTGCTGCGCCGGAGCCGCGTCGCCGACGTGCTGGCCGCGCTGGAAGCCGACAAGGCCGGCGCCTACGGATGACGGACCCGCTGCGCCTCTGGCGCGTCTTTCCCTGGGACCCTCGCGCCGCCGACGGAGTCCCCTTCTCGCCGTCGTTCGTCCCGCAGGCGTCCGGCCACGGGCGTTTCGATCTGCCGCACGGCCTCTCGCCGGTCGCCTACCTCGCAGAAAGCCCGGCCCACGCCGTCTCCGAACTGATCCACCCGTGGCGAGGACGGGCGATCGACGATCGTCACCTGACCCGCGCCGGCCTACGCCTTGCCGTGGTGGAGGCGCAGTTCGATTCGGGCGATGCCCATCTGGCCGACCTGTGCGATCCCGAGACGTTGGCGCGCCTCGACCTGGCTCCCGACCGGGTGGCGTCGCGGCGACGGCCCGTCACGC
>JAHHMJ010000225.1 GCA_018678395.1 Gemmatimonadota bacterium
CGCATTGGCCGCCTGGTGGCGCCCCAGGAGAGGCGTCTGGAGGCGGAGGTCGCCCCACGCGGCCGTCCGCATCGAAAAGGCCGTGTGGTCCCGGGCGATCTCCAGGTCACCAAGGTCGGTGCCGGGATTCAGTTCGGTCAGTGGCGCCCCGACCTCGACGGCCCGCGAGCGGAAGACCTCGAGCGGTCCCGACCGGACCTCGGCCGTGACCGCCGGTACGCCCGGCTTCAGGATGCCCGCCTTCTCGGCGGCGATCTCTTCGAGGGTGTCGCCGAGGTACTCCGCATGATCGAGCGCCACGTTGGTGAGCGCACAGGCGGCCGGAACGAGCACGTTCGTGGCGTCGAGACGCCCTCCGAGGCCCACTTCGACGACCTGGACGTCGACGCCTTCCCGGGCGAAGACGTGGAACGCCAGCACGGTCGCCGCCTCGAAGAAGGTCAAGCCATGGGCCTCCACCACCGGGCGGATCTCGTCGGCGTACGCGATGAGACGATCCTCGGCAATCGGGACGCCGTCGATCTGGAAGCGCTCGCGCACCGAGCAGAGGTGGGGGGACGTGTACAACCCGACGCGCCACCCCGCGTGGCGAAGCACCGACGCGCAGATGGACGCCACCGAGCCCTTGCCGTTGGTGCCCCCGATGTGGAGGGCCGGCGCCCTGCGCTCCGGGCGCCCGAGCACCTCGAGCGCCGCCTCGACGCGCTGAAGCCCCCAGTGCACCCCCGCCGGAAGTGGCGGGAAAAGGCGTTCGAACAGCGGGTCGTCGAACGGGCGGTCCAACCGGTCGGGCGCCGCGGAGCGCCCGGACGAACCCGTCACTCGGCCGCGCTGCTCTCGGGGGAGGCCTCGGCCGGCCACTCGTCCCGCATGTGCCGCAGGAGCAGGGCGATCGTGCCCTTGAGGTGGCGCCGATCGACGATGCGGTCGACCATCCCGTGCTCGAGCAGGAACTCCGAGCGCTGGAAGCCGCGGGGCAGCTCCTGCTTGATCGTCTCCTCGATCACCCGCGGGCCCGCGAAGCCGATCAGCGCGCCCGGCTCGGCGATGTGGACGTCGCCGAGCATGGCGTAGCTGGCGGTCACGCCCCCGGTGGTCGGATCGGTGAGGATCGAGATGAAGGGTACGCTCGCCTCGTGCAACCGGGCGAGCACCGCCGACGTCTTGGCGAGCTGCATGAGCGAATAGATGCCCTCCATCATCCGCGCTCCGCCCGAGGCGCTGACGATCAGGAAGGGGATCTCGCGCTCGAGCGCCAGCCGACCGGCGCGCGCGATCTTCTCTCCCACGACCGAGCCCATCGAACCGCCGATGAACCGAAAGTCCATCACGGCGACCACGACCGGGATCCCGTGCAGGGCGCCCGGGCCCGTCACGACGGCCTCTCCCCGCCCCACCTTCTTCTCGGCCGCGGCGATGCGGTCACCGTAGGCCTTGAGGTCGACGAAGCCGAGCGGATCGGCGCTGCGCAGGTGGGTGTCCGCCTCTTCGAACGACCCTTCGTCGAGGAGCAGGTCGACGTACTGGTCGGCCGTGATCCGGAAGTGGAAGCCGCAGTTCGGGCACACGTTGAGGTTCTGGGCGAGCTTCTCGCGGTAGAGGATCTCCCCGCACCCCGCGCACTTCTCGAACACGTCGGCCGGCACGTCGCGCCGGTCTTCGGCCTTGAGCGGCTTCTTGTCTTTCCGGAACCAGGCCATCGGGCCTCCGTCGTTCGAGTGGGGTCCCGCCGCGTCAGGCGGGCGCCCGATCGTCGTCGTGGGCCACCCGCACCGCCAGTGCGACGGCCACCCAGGACATCAACAGAAAGGACCCCCCGTAGCTCACGAACGGAAGGGGGATCCCGGTGATCGGCACGACGCCGACCGTCATGCCGACGTTCACGAAGATGTGTACGAGCCAGGCCCCGAAGATACCCATCAGCACCAGGCCGGCAAAGGGATCCTCGGAGTCACCGGCGAGGCGCACCAGACGCGCCATCACCCAGGCGAACCCCAGCAGTGCGGCCATCACGCCGACGAACCCCAGTTCCTCCCCGACCACGCTGAAGATGAAGTCGGTGTGCTGCTCCGGCAGGAAGTCGTACCGCTTCTGGGTGCCGTCGGTGAACCCCTTCCCCCAGATCCCACCGTTTCCGATCGCCACCTTGGACTGGATAATGTGATACCCCGCCCGTCTCGGATCGACCTCGGGGTCCAGATAGACCAGGATCCGGTTCTGCTGATACGCGGGCATCGAGTTCCACAGCGGCCGTGCGATGGTGCCCGCGGCGAAGTTGGCGAGCAGTACCGCGGCCGATTCGTACAGATACAGCCGGTAGCGCAGCAGGTAGAGTGCCGCGATCACGACGACGATGTAGACCGACCACACCCGCGTGTCGTAGGCGAGGATGAGCGCCGGCACCGGACTCGCCAGCAGAAGTAGCAGGGGCACGGGCGTGCCCGCCCAGAACAGCGTGGCGAAGAGAATCCCCACGAAGGCCTGCGCGGTGCCCAGGTCCGGCTGGAGCAGGACGAGGCCGAGCGGGAGCGCGGCGAGGACACCCGGCACCACGAGGTCGCGCAGATTCTGGGGGGCGTCACCCCGCGCGGCG
>JAHHMJ010000413.1 GCA_018678395.1 Gemmatimonadota bacterium
TTACCAGCCCGGACGTCGGCGACATGGATGCCGGCGCGCTCGCCCGTGCGCTGCGCGCCGAGGAGATCGAGGTGCCCGTGGTGGTCCTCGGCTACTCCGTGGCGGCGGTGCTGCCCTTCACGCGGCCCGAGCAGCGCTCCGACGTCTTCGACGCCTTCCTGTGGCAGGGCGACGCCAAGATCCTCCTGGCGATCGTCAAGGCGGTCGAAGACCGGCTCAACGCGCCCCTCGACACGGGTCTGGGCGTGCCGGTGCTGCTCGTCGTCGAGGACAGTGTCCGCTACGCCTCGTCGTTCCTGCCGGTGATCTACTCCGAGGTCCTCAACCTCTCCCGGGCCGTGCTCGCCGAGGCGGGCAACCGGCTCCAGCGGCTTCTGCGGGCGCGCGCACGGCCCAAGATCCTGCTGTCGCGCTCGTTCGAGGAGGCGTTCCGCGACTTCAAGGACTACCGCCACACCGTCCAGGGCGTGATCTCGGACGTCGAGTTCCCGCGGGGCGGCGAGTCCTCGCCATCGGCGGGAGTCGAACTCACCGAGGCCATTCGAGCGCTCCAGCCCGACGTGCCCTTCGTGCTGCAATCGTCGGTTCCCGAAAACGAGGGGCTGGCGCGCAAGCTGGGGACGGAGTTCCTGCTCAAGGGCGCGCCGGACTTTCTCGCGCGGCTGCGCACGACGCTGACGGAGCGGCTCTTCTTCGGGGACTTCGTCTTCCTGGATCCGCGTGACGGGTCCGAGATCCACCGCGCGACCGACCTGCGGTCGATGATCCAGTCCCTGAGCTCGATTCCCGATGCCTCTCTCGTCTTCCACGCGGGGCGCAACGACTTCTCGCGCTGGCTGCGAGCCCGCGCCGAGTTCGGGCTCGCCGACGTCGTTCGGCCTCGACGGGTCGAGGATTTCGCGACCCTGGACGACCTGCGCGACGAACTCGTCCAGGCGCTGGACGGATTCCGGCGCGAGCGGCTGCGGGGGACCGTGTCGCCGTTCCGGCCCGAGCTCTTCGACGGGCACGAGGGCATCGTCCAGATCGGGGGTGGGTCCCTCGGGGGCAAGGGCCGGGGCCTCGCGTTCGCCTCTCGGCTGATGGACGAGGTGCAGCTCGCCAATCGATTCCCCGATCTGCGCATCCGGGTGCCCCCCGCCGTGGTGCTCGGCACAGACGTCTTCGAGGAGTTCTTCGATGCGACCGGCCTGCGGCGGCTGGCACTCTCCTCCGAAGACGAGACCGTGACCCGGAGACGCATCCTCGCCGAGCCGTTGCCGGACCCGATTCGCGAGGCGTTGGCACGGGTCGCTCGCGTGGTGCGCGGTCCGCTGGCCGTGCGGTCGTCGTCGCTGCTCGAGGACTCGCCCAGCCATTCGTTCGCCGGCATCTACGCGACCTGGCTGATCCCCAATCACGACCCCGATCCCGACCACCGCGCGGCCCACCTCGAGGTCGCGATCAAGCAGGTCTACGCCTCGACGTTCACACGCCGCTCGCGCGCCTTCCTGGGTGCCACGCCGTACCGGCTCGAGGAGGAGGCGATGGCGGTCGTCATCCAGAGGCTGGTCGGTCGCCGCCACGGCCGCTGGTTCTACCCCGACTTCGCGGGGGTCGCGCGCAGCCACAACTTCTACCCGACTCCGCCGGCGCAGACCGGGGACGGCGTGTGCGCGGTGGCCCTCGGGCTCGGCAAGACGGTGGCCGAGGGGGAGCCGTGCGTTCGCTTCGCGCCCCCCTTCCCCGAGCACATCGTCGAGTTCTCGTCGGTCGAGGGCGTGCTCACCTCCGCGCAGCGCAACTTCTGGGCGCTCGATCTGGAGTCGCCCCCACCGGGGGCCGCCGGGTGGTCGATGGACGGCCCCCTGGAGCGGCTCGACCTCGACGAGGCGGAGACGCACGGCACCCTGCGCGCGTTGGGATCCAGCTACTCGGCGGCGAACGAGCGCGTGTACGACGGTCTCGGCCGCCCCGGGGTGCGGCTGGTCACCTTCGCCCCGGTCCTGAAGCACGGGGTCTTCCCGCTCGCCGAGGTGGTCCGGGAGCTCCTGATTCTCGGGATGGCGGGCACGCGTATGCCCGTCGAGATCGAGTTCGCCGTCGACTTGAAGCCCGCGGACGGCGGTCCACCCGAAGTCGGCTTCCTGCAGCTGCGGCCCCTGGGCGCGATGCGCCACCAGCACGTCGATCTGCCGGAGGCAGCCGATGCGGTCGTGTGCGAGAGCCCGTCCGTGCTGGGCAACGGCGTGGTCGAGGGACTGGCGGACGTGGTGTTCGTCGACCCCGATCGCTTCGACCGCGGGCATTCTCGCGAGACCGCCCGACAGGTGGCCGACATGAACACCCGGCTCGTGCG
>JAHHMJ010000506.1 GCA_018678395.1 Gemmatimonadota bacterium
CCCGTCGGCGGCCGGAGAAGCGGGCACCGATAGCATGTGGGGCGTCCGCGCTCGCGAGGTGAACGTGCCTCGGCTGGCGCCGGCGCCACCGCCCCGTTCCGTTGCGGGTGCCGCCATCGACCCCCAGCCCGCCGATCGCCCATGAGACGAAGCTACCGGGGCATCCCCATCAACACCTCGGAGAACACCCACGAGACCGTCTTCGATCTCATCAAAGGCGACCCGTCGAAGACCATCGTGGATGTACCCGCCGGAGGCGGGGCCTTCGTTCAGCGGCTCAAGGACCACGGATTCGAGAACGTCTGGGCCTTCGACATCGAGAACCTCCTGGAGATCGAGCACGATCCATTCGTGCAGGGGGACATGACGGAGACGTTCCCGCTGGCCAGTGAATCCTGCGACGTCGTGGTCTGCATCGATGGTATCGAGCACGTCAGCAGGCAGTGCGACTTCATCTCCGAGGTGAATCGCGTCCTGAAGATCGGCGGAGAGGTGGTGATCTCGACCCCGAACATCAGCAGCCTCCGCTCGCGGTGGCGGTGGTTCTGGACGGGTCATCATCACAAGTGCGGCGCTCCACTCGACGAGGCCCACCCGAGTCCGCTGCACCACGTCGGGATGATCTCGTTCCCCGAGATCCGATACCTCCTGCACACTCACGGCTTCCGGATCTCCGAAGTCACCACGAACAGGGTCAAGGCGATCAGCTGGGTGTACGCTCTGCTCCTGCCCGTCGCCTACCTCTCCACACGGCGGGTCTACCGCAGAGCCGGCAGGAAGGAGGGCACCGTCGAGGTCAATCGCGAGATACTGAAGACGGTGTTCTCGAAGGACGTTCTCTTCGGGGAAACCCTGATCGTCAAGGCGACGAAGGAAGCCGACGCGCCACAAGACGCAGGAAGCCCCGCAGCGATCTAGACCGTTGCGAGGCTTCCTGTTCCGGCGAGCGCGCCCGGCAGGACTCGAACCTGCGACCGTCCGCTTAGAAGGCGGATGCTCTATCCAGCTGAGCTACGGGCGCCCGACACACTCAGCGACGGAAGGAGAACGACCCCTCCGAACCCCCCGTGCAGTCGCGGGCGGAGACGGTCCCGTCGATGACGAAGCCGTCCGACGACCGGCGGCCCTCCAACTCCAGGCGACCGGCGCACCGAAGGTCGTACGACAGTGTCAGGAACACCACACCATCGGATCGGATCCGTCCGTCACCGGTGGCCACGAGACTGGTTCCACCCTCGTCGAACCGGGCCTCCAGGACACCCTCCAGGTCCCCTCCGCTCTGCCTCAACCGCAGGTCGGCGGACATCGACGCGTCGTCGAGCGACAGCAGCCCCGTCCACTCTCCGGCGATCGAGGGTGCAGGTCCGTCGTTCGCGGTCCGACCGTCCGAGCCCGAACCGACCACCGCGCACCCGGCGAGTGCGAACACGCCGCACGCCAACACACTCACGAGGACCGATGGCCGGTCGCGCCGGTGCCCCACGGCCCACCGCCTTCGCGCGCGCACGGCTAAATCACCTGCGGGCCGAGGGCGGGGTCGTTGACCGCGAGTCGAACGTCGAGGCCGAACACGTGAGCGAACATCCGGGACTTCTTGCGCAGCGCCCACTGCTCGAGCAGGAGGTCTCCGCGTCCCACGACCTCGACCACGAGCTCGTCGTCGCCGCGCAGCGCACGGGCACTCTCGACCCGCTGCAGATGCTCTCGGTCGAGCGCGTCGGCGACTCGCAGGATGCTCGCGAGCCGGCGCACCCGCAGCCGCTCGGGCTGACCGAGATCGCCGTAGATGTAATGCTCCTCCTTGGGCTCGGCTCGCCGATGGTAGCGGGCGACGAGCGCGACCAGACCCAACTCGGCCCCGGAGATGTTGGGGACCTCGGAGTTGTAGATCAGATACAGGGAGTGCTTGTGGTGCTTCCGGTACGAGATGAATTGCCCCACGTCGTGGAGCACGGCGGCCACCAGGAGGATTCGGCGGTCCGCCTCGCTCAGGGCGTGGAGATCCTCGAGCTGGTCGAACAGCGACAGGGCCAGGCGAGCGACGTGTCGGGCGTGCTTCTCGTCGAACTGGAAGCGGCGCCCGAGGGCGAGGGCTCCCACGTAGGCCTGCTGTTCGAGCTGCGAAGCATGCACTCCGGGGCCCAGCAGGTCCTCGGCCACGTCGAGCAGCACCCCGTCCTTGACTCCGACGTGCGGCACCACGATCTCGGTGGCGCCGGCCAGCCGGGCGACCCGCTCGTAGAGCAGCCCCGCGGGGTGGATCACGTCGGCGCGGTCCTCGCGCAGCCCGAGCTTGCTGATCCGCTCCGCCACACTCATGCGGGCGAGCGCCTTGACGACCTTGCGCAGGCGTTTCACCGGAAGACGGCTGACCCCGCGGTCGTCCCGCTCGATCCCGGCGAGCAGGGCGAGGGCCTCGATGTTGCCGCCCGTGGCCACCAGACCGCCGATCTCACCCGGCTCGATGTGGTCGTGGAAGCGGAGCGTATTCACGTACTCCTCGACGAGTCCCGGGAACTCGGCGGGATCGGCATCCGCACCGCCCAGATCTTCGAGCAGTCGAACCGTGCCCATCGTATGGGACTCCGACCAGTGGATCCCCTCGTTGGAGACGAGCGAAACCTCGAGCGAGCCACCGCCCAGGTCGACCGTCACCCACGACAGATCGCCGAGGGGCACCTTGTGGCGCACGGCGATCCACACGAGGCGCGCTTCTTCACTCCCGGTGATCGCCTCCAGCTGGATGCCGGTCTCACGCCGGACGGCGTCGGCGAACTCACCCCCGTTGCGGCTCTCGCGGACGGCGCTCGTGGCGACGGCCCGATAGCGCGGTACGCCCAACGTATCGATCGCGCGTCGGAACGAGGCCATCGCCTCGACCGCCGCGGCCATGGCGCGGGAGTCCAGGTGGCCGGTCAGGAAGACCCCGTGACCCAGACGAACGGGGACCCGCTGCATCTCGAGTTCGACCCAATGGCCGGGGCTCACGAACTCTCCGACGACGAAGCGGATGGCGTTCGAACCGACGTCGATGGCTGCGACGCGGAAGGGAAAACGGCTGTCGGGAGGCAAGGCGTACGGGGGCTCGGGGCCTGAGGACCCTCTATTGTGGGATGGTTGGGCCCACCTTGCGAGGGGTGCCTGGACCTCAGCCCCGACCCAGGCCCGCGCGCCGCTCCAGTGCGTCCCGCATCAGCGACCGATGGAAATCCCGGACCGGCCCGCCTTCCGGCGGCGTCCGCAGGGTGTAGTGCCCGTCCGGCTGGAGATCCCAGGCCAGTCGATTGTCGTCGAGGGCCATCGTGAGGATCTCGTACAGACGACGCTTGAGCGCCGGATCGGTGATGCGCACCACGGCTTCCACGCGCGCTTCCAGATTGCGGCGGCGCCAGTCTGCGCTTCCGAAGAGGACGTCGTGGTCGCCCCCGTTCCTGAACCAGAACGCCCGGTCGTGTTCGAGGAATCGGCCGATGATCGACACGACGCGGATGTTCTCGGAGATGCCGGGAACGCCGGGCCGCAGGCGGGTGTGCCCGCGGATCACGAGGTCGACCTGCACGCCCTCCTGCGACGCTCGATACAGCGCTCGAATCATCCCGGTGTCATCGATCGCATTCATCTTGAGGATGATGCGCCCCCCGCCCCGCGCGCGGTGAATTCGGATCTCGCGCTCGACCAGTTCCTCGAACACGGCGCGCATGTCGCGGGGCGCCACCACCAACGCACGGTAGCGCTGCTCGGGCGCGTGTCCGGTCAGATAGTGGAAGAGACGGACCAGGTCGAGGCCGATGTCCCGCGACGACGTGAGCAGACCGAGGTCGGAGTACAGCCGCGCGGTCGCGGCGTGGTAGTTGCCCGTCCCCACGTGCGAGTAGAGCCGAATCCCCTCCCCTTCTTCACGCACGACCAGCGTCACCTTCGTGTGCGTCTTGAGCCCCAGGAGTCCGTAGGTGACATGGACGCCGGCCCGCTCGAGCAGCTGGCCCCATTCGATGTTTCTCGCCTCTTCGAAACGCGCCGTGACCTCGACGAGCACGGCCACCTGTTTTCCGGCCTCCGCCGCGCGCACGAGCGCCCGGATGATCGGGGAGCGCTCCGAGGTTCGGTAGAGGGTCAGCTTGATGGCCAGGACCCTGGGGTCGTCGGCCGCTTCTTCGATGAACCGCTGGACCGACGAACGGAACGACTGGTAGGGGTGGTAGACCATCACGTCTCGCGCCCGCAGCACGTCGAAGATGCTCGTGTCGACGTCGTCGAGCGCGTGCGCGAGGGGGGCGGGCACGACCGGTTCCCAGGGAGCGAAGCGCAGGGCCGGCCGATCCTGATCCGCGATGGGATTCAGGTCGGTGAAGTCGATGAACCCGTCGACGGGGTGGACATCTTCCTCGCCCAGCTTGAGCTCCTCCTTCAGCAACTCGATCACGGCACGCGGCATGTCGCGCGACACCTCGAGCCGCACGACCGGAGCGAAGCGCCGCTCGCGCAGTTCCTCGGAGATCATCTGCAGCAGGTCCTCGGCCTCCTCCTCGTCGCGGCTCAGGTCCGCGTTCCGTGTCACGCGGAAGGCGTGGACGCTCAGGATCGTGGTCCCCCGGAAGAGCTCGTCCACGTGACGGGCGACGAGTTCCTCGACGGGTAGAAGGCCGCCCGCGCGCTCGAGTGCGATCCAGCGCCCCCACGTCAGCGGCACCTTCACCCGCGCGAACTGGACCGATTCGCGCTCGGGGTGCTGCAGCATGATGGCGAGCGACAGGCTCTGGTTCGAGATGAACGGGAAGGGGTGCCCGGGGTCGACCGCCAGCGGCGTGAGCACCGGATACAGCCGATCCATGAAGTAGGTGCGCAGTCGCTCCTTCTCGGCCCCGTCCAGCGCGTCGTACGAATAGACCGTGATGCCGTGCGCGTTCAGCGCGGGGCGTAGATGCTCCTCCCAGGTACGCGTCATCGCCTCCTGCATCTCGCGGACCGCGGCATCGATCAGCGCCAACTGCTCGGCCGGCGTCCGACCGTCCGGGGACAGCGAGCGCACCTCGGCCGCCAGCTGGCGCTTCAGTCCCCCGACCCGCTTGCGAACGAACTCGTCGAGATTGGACTGGGTGATGGCGAGGAAGCGTACCCGTTCCAGCAGCGGGTTTCGCGGATCGACCGACTGCTGGAGCACCCGCCAGTTGAAGTCCAACCACGAGAGCTCGCGGTTGAAGTAGAGCTCGGGTGCGTCGAGCTCCGAGGGCAGAAGGGCCCTTGGACGAGGCCGTACGGCACGCGGGGGACGCCGGAGGCTCTCGTCATCATCCTGCCATACCTCGCCCACGCGCGGGGGCTCGGGCTCGGCCGGCGGTGCTCCTACCTCCGGACCCGGTTCTCCGAAGGCGGGACCGGGCCGAACGGGATACTCGACGAGCGACGACTCGACCCCTCCCTGCCCCACCGTTTCGGCCGCACCGGTGCCCGGTCGACCCGGGTCGGGCCCGGCCCGACCGACGCGCTCGACCTCGTCCTCCGGAGCCGGTCCGGAGGGCTCGAACGCCCCGGGCGCTGTGAACGGATCGAACGGTATCATCGTCGACGGGAGACGGGTGGGCGGACGATCGGGGCGCCGGGATTCGAACCCGGGACCTCCTGCTCCCAAAGCAGGCGCGCTACCTGGCTGCGCCACGCCCCGCGACCGCATGTCACGAACATACCCATGGGATCGACCGGACCCCAGACCCATATGAGCCCCGCGGGCTCGCTATGCCGAACCCGGGCCTGCGGCGAGAAACGCCTCGAAGAAGTCGCCCCGCCAGCACCACACGCGGCCCGTGTCGGTGACGGCGCACCCGCCCCGCCCGAAGGTGGCGACGTCGACGGCGGTCTCCCCGTCGAAGTCGAGATCCGGCAGTGGGAAGGCCCAGGCATCGGTGCATGCGTAGGCCCCGGCGTCTCGTCGACAGTGGAAGCCGCCTTCGAAGAACGCCGGATCTAGAGCGTCCGTGTCGTAGGTGCGGATGCTCATGTCGGCGGTCGGGGTCAGAACACCGAGAACCTCGGGCGGGACGTCACCGGTCAGGACCGGCCAGCACAGGACGCCCGCGTCGAGCTGCGCGCACACGCTGGTCGAGGCGGTGGCCGGTCCCGGCAGCGGCACCTCGACGGGCGTCGCCCCCGCGTAGCCCAGCCAGCTCGGGCCCTCGTCCGGGCTCGCGCCCCACACGAACACTCGGCCGTCCTCGGTCCGCGCGGCGACCGCCCGAGGACCGGCCCACAGCTCCTTCGACTGCAGCGCCACGAAGCGCTCGTCGGTTGCGACCGCGACCGGCATCTCGCGCGAACCGGACTGCTCGCCGTTGCCCAGCTGCCCGTCCGTCGCCGAGCCCCAGCACCAGGCGCGACCGGTACCGGTTTCGAGTCCGCAGACCGAGCTGACCCCCGCCACCAGCTCCGAGAAGGACAACCCACCCGCCACCGCCGTCGGCAGCGTGCGGAACGGTGCGACCGCCTCCGGCTCACCGGTGC
>JAHHMJ010000005.1 GCA_018678395.1 Gemmatimonadota bacterium
CCGCACGTCCCTGGGGTGCCATCCACGATGCGATGCGCATCGGGGCGGAAGGATGGTGAAGCGCGCCTATCGCACGCTGATGTCGGCCCGCTACGACTTGGCCTCGTACCAGCTGCGACCGACGCCCCATTCGGCCACCAGCGGCACGTCGAGAGCGATCGCCCCTTCCATCCGTTCGACCACCTCGCGGCGGACGTCGTCGACCCGGGCCTCGGGCACCTCGAACAGCAGTTCGTCGTGCACCTGGAGGAGCATGCGCGCACCCGTGCCCCCCGTCCGCAGCACCTCCGCGACGTCGAGCATCGCCTTCTTGATGAGGTCGGCGGCCGTCCCCTGAATCGGGGTGTTCTGGGCGATCCGCTCTCCGAACTGCCGGATGTTCCAGTTCTTCGACTTCAACTCGGGCACGTAGCGACGTCGCCCCAGGAGCGTCTCGACGTACCCGCGCTCCTTCGCCTGCACGACCTGGTCGTCGAGGAAGGCGCGAACGCCCGAGAACCGTTCGAAGTACTGATCGATGAAAGCCTGGGCCTCTTCGCGCGAGATTCCGAGTTGGCGTCCCAGGGAGAACGCACCCTGCCCGTAGAGCGTCGCGAAGTTGATGGTCTTGGCCTGGCCGCGCTGCTCCGGCCCGACCTCGTCGATCGCGAGGTCGAAGATCACCGCCGCCGTCTGCCGGTGCACGTCGATCCCCTTCGTGAAGGCCTCGACGAGGGGTTCGTCGCCGGAGAAATGCGCCAGCACACGCAGTTCGATCTGCGAGTAGTCCACTCCCAGGATCAGGTGGCCCGGTTCGGCGACGAACGCTCGACGTACTTCCCGCCCCAGAGGAGTGCGGATGGGAATGTTCTGGAGGTTCGGGTCGGACGATGACAGCCGCCCGGTGGCCGCGACCGTCTGATTGAAGCTCGTGTGGATCCGCCCGGTCTCGGGATTCACGAGTCGGGGAAGAGCATCTACGTAGGTATTACGAAGCTTCTCCAGCTCGCGGTACTCGAGCATCAGGCGGGGCACCGCATGCCCCTCGGCGGCAAGTTCCTCGAGCACCGATGCGTCGGTCGACGGGCCCGTCTTGGTGCGCTTCAGAATGGGGAGCTCCAGACGGGTGAACAGCACGTCGCGCAGTTGATGCGTGGAGTTCAGGTTGAACTCGGCACCCGCCTCTTCGAAGATCCTCTCTTCGAGCCTCCGCAGTTCCTCGCGGAGTCGGGTCGACATCGCCTGGAGGACGTCGACATCGACGCGGACCCCGGCCTTCTCCATCGCGGCGAGCACCGGCACGAGGGGAATCTCGAGATTCTCGTAGAGCGGAAGCAGCGCGTGTTGTTCGAGCTCGGGTTCGAATCGAGACCACAGCCGCCACGCGCAATCCGCATCTTCGCAGGCGTAGGGTCCCGCCTCCGAAAGCGGCACTTCGGCGAAGGGGATCTCCTTTCGACCCTTCCCGGCCACGTCGGCGTACGACGTCGTCTTGTGCGCCAGGATCTCGAGCGCGAGGTCGTCCAGGCCGTGGGAGCGCCGGCTGGGGTCGAGCACGTACGATGCGATCATCGAGTCGCGCATCCGACCGCCCAGACTCACGCCCGCCCGATCGAGTACGATCAAGTCGTACTTGAGGTTATGCCCGATCTTCTCGATCTCGGGATCGGCGAGGAAGCGGCGCAAGGGCTCCATCTCGGTCGATGACAGCGCTGGAAGATTGGGGATCTCCTCGACCACCTCGTCGAACTGGAGGGTCAGCGCGGAAGGCGAACGATGGCCGAAGGGAAGGTAGGCCGCATCGCCATCGGCCAGTGCCAGGGAGATCCCGACCAACCGCGCTCGCATCGGGTCGGGGCCGGTCGTCTCGGTGTCGAGCGCCACCCGGCCCACCGCACGGGCCCGATCCAGCCACGCCTCCACCTCTGCCGGGTCGGTGACGACTCGGTACCGGGCCTCCTCGGCCGTCGCGCTCTCCAGGGCGTCGGAAGCAAGGGCGAGACGGGTGTAGGTCTCGCTGAGCCTCCGGAAGTCGAGGTCCAGGAAGATGTCGCGCAGTGCGGCGAAGTCGGGCTCCCCGACCTTCAACCGTTCGAGCGCGAGTTCGACGGGAAGGTCACGCTTGATGGTGACCAGCTCCCGAGACATCCGGACGTCGGAGGCGTGTTCGGTCAACGACTCCCGGGCGCGCTT
>JAHHMJ010000132.1 GCA_018678395.1 Gemmatimonadota bacterium
CTGCGAGAGCGCGCCCCGAGATGGTAGGCCTGCGCATACCGACCCAGAACGAGCGTCAACCGTACATTCACCAGCGTCGCCAGCACGGCCTCTCGCCACGCGGGGGCGCACTCCGGGCGAGGAGGCAGGTCTCCGGACGCTTTCGAGCCGGGGTAGCAGAAGCCCATCGGCAGGATGGCGACCTGCCGACTGTCGTAGAAGATCTCCGCGGTGATGCCGAGCCACTCGCGCAGGCGGACCCCACTCGGGTCGTCGAAGGGCACTCCCGAGGCGTGGACACGGCGCCCGGGCGCCTGCCCCGCGATCAGGATCCGCGCGTCGGGGTGCGCCTGGAGGACCGGTCGCGGTCCAAGCGGAAGATCGCTGGCGCAGATCCGGCAGCTGCCGATGTCGGCCATGAGAGACTCGAAGGGAGTGGGGCCCGGGCGGCTCACGGCTTCGGCCGGCGAGCGGGCCAGCGGGTGCTTCGCCCGGGCCTCACCGCCGCGCCACGTTCATGAACAGGCGGTTGAGCGCCCCCGAGTTGGCGAAGGCGATCTCTGGAAACCCGTCGCCGTTCACGTCCGCGACCGCGAGTCCGTAGGTGGCGTCGGCCTCCTCTCCGACCCACTGCTCGGTCCAGCCGCGGCCGGTGCCGTCGTTCCAGTAGACCGCGTTTCGTCCGCCGACGTTGGCGACGACGATGTCGCCGTCCCCGTCGGCGTCGAGGTCTGCGACCGCCGCCATGTAGGTGCCTTCGTCGGCCCCGAACGACGTGCCCGCGTCGAAGGTGCCGTCGCCGTGCCCCAGGTAGACCGCGTTCGGCTCGCCGATGTTGGCGGCGACGATGTCGGGAACGCCGTCCCCGTTCAGGTCCGCGACGACGCCGCCGCGCGTCTCGTCCGACCCGGTCCCGAACTCGTAAACCTCGTCGAAGCCGAGCGCCCCGTCGTTCAGCAGGATCTGGTTGGCCTGTCCGTCGCGGTTCGCCAGCACGAGATCGGTATCCCCGTCGGCGTCGAGATCCGCGGCGGCCACCGCGATCGTCGAGCCGTCGGCCTCACCGAAGGGTTGCTTGGCGCCGAAGCGGCCGGTCCCGTCGTTGAGGTAGTAGCCGTTCGGTGTGCCGCGGTTGGTGAAGAGGACGTCGAGGTCGCCGTCGGCGTCGAGGTCGTACAGCGTCGCCGAACGCGCCGGTTCGATCTCCGGGCCGACCATGTGCGGCCCGTCGAAGCGCCCGGCGCCGTCGTTCCGGTAGATCCAGTTCCCGGCACGATCGTTCGCGACCACGACGTCCACGTCGCCGTCGCCGTCGAGGTCTCCCGCCGGCACGCCATAGGTGGTCGCCTTCTCGGGCCCGAGCGGATAGCCCATGGTGAACGCGCCCCGGCCGTTGTTGATGTAGACCTCGTTCACCTGGGCCCAGTGACGCCCGTGGGCGAAGATGGCGTCGGCGTCACCGTCTCCGTCGACGTCGGCGAAGGCGACGGACGCGGTCAGGTCGTCGGGGGTGCCGAAGATCATCCGGTCCGTGGTCCGGAAGTCCCGCTCCTGCGCGTGGAGCTGTGTGACACCGAGGACCAGACCGCCGAGCGACGCGACGGAGAGCCACAGGGCGAGGGTGCTGCTGCGCAGGCGGCGGGGCAGGCTGGCGAGGGCGACCACGGGGCACTCCATGTCTGCTGAGAGTGGCCGCGGAAGGGCGGATGTCACGACGACACCGTGACGGGCCGCAGGCGACCGGAGGGCCGGGGGCCCCGAGAGGGGAAGACGATGGGGGCCCGCGGCGTACTCGGTCAAGCACGCCGCGGCCCCCTTCGTCGCTACGAAGCGCGGCGTGCGACGACCCGCTGCGCCAGTCTGTAGAGCACGATCACCACCGGCATCGTGATCCAGACCGATGCACCGAAGGCGAGGAACACCGCGCCCACCGAGGTGACCCGCAACTCCGTGAACCAGATCTCCGGTGGGTTCGCGAGGAAGAGCGTGAGCAGTACGGCGAAGGCGATGCTGGTGACGGCCGCCGAGAACCGCACGCCGGGCCACCGCCGAAGGGCCGCCATGATTCCCTGGAACCCCGTCAGCGCGGCCCAGACCAGCACCGCAGCGCCGAAGAGCCAGGAGACACCGAGCCACACCATCCCCAGGATGGTCGGCGTCGAACCCACGAGCATCGACGTGGTGAGGGAAATCCACATCGTGGCCACCCAGGCGAGCAGCAGTCCGGGAATGACCCAGACCGAGGCGCACATCATGGTGCGGAGAACCTGGACGCGGGTGCGCGCAGGATCGTGGCAGAGGTAGCCCAGCAGGGCGCCGTGGGCGAGCCCAGCCCCCGCGCCGACCAGGAAGAGCAGGGTGGTCATCTGCGGGACCCCGCTCAAGGTCATCTGCGGCGAGAGCGTCGTCGCGGCGACGAGAAAGCCGCCGGCGACGAGTCCTCCAGCCAGCGGCCACGAGACGAGAATCCGACCGGGGAGGCTGAACGCCGCGTTGAAGAACCGGTGGGTACCGGGCGGCGGGACCGGAGACGACCGGTCGCCTGTGGGGTGAAGGGGTACTGTGGCCATGATGCACCTCCGTGCCGGGGCCCGGCCGGTGAGACGGCGCTGGCCTGCGCCGTCCCGTTCTATCGAATGGCCCGCCGGGCCGTAACGCACGAAGGTGGTTGAGCGCGCGGGGCAGGACCCCCTGGTCGGGCCCGGCGCGGTCCGTCAGAATGGGGCCCGACCGGTCGATCCACCAGAGGAAGATTGCCGACGGGCGTGTGGGGAGAGGCACCACGGCCTCCGTAAGGGGGGGCCGCGAGGCCGCATGCCTCGGTCCGCTGCCCACCGGTCCGGGTGGACATCGGGCCGGTCGGCCCACTCAGCGGATCACGATGGGCTCGAGGTGAACGGGGGTGATCACGGTCGATCCCGGAGACACCTGTCGGGCGGTCTCGATGAACGGGACGAGGTTGCGCTCGACGTTGGCCTCCTGCGAGAAGCCGTACGGGAGCCGGAAGTTGTCCCAGTGGGTGGGAAGGACGACGGCAGGAAAGCCCGTGGAGGTCAACAGCCGCCGGTCGTAGTCGTAGAGCCCCAGCCGGGATCCGTTGATTCCCGCGAGCAGGATGTCGGGCTCCAGCCCTTCGAACTCGCGCTCGATGAAGTTCATCGAGCCCATGGTAAGCACCGAGCGCCCACCGAGCCGTGCCAGGAAGCTCAGGGCACCGCCCTCGATGAACTGCTCGATGCGCAGCGGCGCCTGGAGGGGCGTGTCGCGGTCGTAGCGGCGCGAGTCGTGATAGTGTTTCTCGCCCAGCGCTGAATGCAGTCCCGGCACCACGCGCACGCTGAAGTCCTCGAACTGATAGTCTTCCCCGCCGTGCACCGCGTAGAGC
>JAHHMJ010000657.1 GCA_018678395.1 Gemmatimonadota bacterium
GCACCGGGTCGAGCGGTCCTCAGCGCGCTCGCGTACCGATCGCCCCGCGGGGCGCCAGGTTCGGGTTTCCGACCTGCAGCTGATACGCCCAGTCGAAGATCATCAGAGGATCACCGGCCTGATCGAAGCCCAGCAGTTCCACCCGGATCACCGCGAAGCGGTCGCCCCCGTTCCCCGGGATTCGCAGCACGTAGGTCGTCTGCGTGAACAGCGCGAGATCGACCGCCTGGTATCCGCTGGTGGGTGCGACCTCCAGAGCCGTGCACCCGGCGTCGGCGCCGGGCCCACACTTCAGCGCGGTGGTCTCGAAGCCGCTTCCGTACACCGTCACGCCGGGCCCGGGCACGAGCCACCAACCGTCCGCGTCGACCTCCATGCGGAAGTGCCGCGCCGGGCTGTCGCCGTCCACGATCGGGTCCGTGAACTCGTCGGCCTGGAAGGCGAATCCGGCGAGATCGGGTCGGGCGAAGTAGTCGTAGACCACCTCTCCGTGAAAGTCCGGACGCGGGGTACCCTCGGCGGCGGCACTGCCCCCGCTCTCGTGGCCGGAGTCGTCGACGGCCGACACGAAGTACGCCTGGGTCGCGCCGTTCGGCGCGAGGAGGTCGAGGAACCCCTCGGAGTCCGTCTCACCGAGCAGGAAGCCCGCTCCCTGGTCCACCAGGTACACGCGGTAGAAGGCGAAGTCGTCGGCCGAACGGGCCGCGGCGTCCCAGGTCACGTAGTTGGCGTCGTCGAGCGCCACGACCACGGGCTGCCCCGGCACCGGCGGCGGAGTCATGAAGGGCACGTCGACCCGAACCGCGGTCGCCGACGCCGTCTCGAAACCCGACGGGTCGACAGCGGCCACGTAGTAGTCGTAGGTCTCCGCCTCGATGATGTTGATGTCCGAGTACGAGCAGAAGCCGCCGGCGCAGTTCGTGACCTCGGCGATCAGGAAGTAGTCCGGGTCACTCGCACGCTTGCCGTAGACCCGAAAGGACTCGCCGTCCCAACCCGGTCCGAGTTCCCACGTGACGGTCACCGCGCCGGCGTAGTACGACGCGGCCACGCTCCGTGGCGCAGCCGGCCCGCTCCCTCCGCCTCCGGGCGGCACGATGAAGAGATCGTCCTCACACGCCGCCAACGTCAGGCCCAGTAGCAGCCCTCCCCACAGCCGTCCGTTCATGGTGCCTCCTGAGGTGTTCTTGACGTCTCACCCCCACTGCAATGCAGAGGTCGTACCAATCCGGACAGGCCCGTGAATCAACGACATTCGCGGGACGGTCCCCCAACATCGTCCTCTCGAGGGGACACCCAGGGAACCGCAGGGCGGACGGATGGCGGGCGCACCCGGCAACGACGACGGGTCCGCTCCACCGTGGGAACGGACCCGTCGTGAACCTCGTGCGGCGCCGTCGGGCGCCTCCCGCTCAACCTCCGGCGCGCATGTCCCGAACCGCCGACGTCAAACGCGGCAGGACCTCGAAGAGATCGCCGACCACCCCGTAGTCGGCCACGCCGAAGATCGGCGCATCCGGATCCTTGTTCACGGCGACGATGGTCCCCGACGTGCGCATTCCGGCCAGATGCTGGATCGCACCCGAGATGCCCACCGCGATGTAGAGCTTGGGTGCCACCGTCTTCCCGGTCTGACCCACCTGCTCGCCATGAGGTCGCCACCCGGCGTCGACGACGGCGCGGGAGGCACCCAGCGCCGTGACGTCGCTTCCGAGCGCGTCGCGCAGCTCCTCGAGCAGTCCCCAGTGCTCGGGGCCCTTCATCCCGCGACCGCCGGCGACCACGACGGAGGCCTCGCTCACGTCGAGGGCACCCGCGGAGGCGGCCTCGAACGATACCACGCGTGCTCCCCAGGAGGACGCATCGACCGAGACGTCGATCGCCTCGACCGCGCCCGCCGCGCCGTGGTCGGCGGCAGAGAAGGCGTTGGGTCGCAAGGACACGACCGCGGGCGAGGCCTCGAGGCGCAGGCGTGCGAACGCCTTGCCGGCGTAGACCGGGCGCCGCACGACGACGGCGCCGCCGTCGGCCGCCACCTCGGTCACGTCCGCCGCCATCGGCACACCCAGAAGGGCGGCGACGCGGGGCGCGAGGTCCTTGCCGACGGACGTGGCCGCGAAC
>JAHHMJ010000296.1 GCA_018678395.1 Gemmatimonadota bacterium
GGTTGTCGGTGGCGTACAGGATCAGGCGGTCGGTACCCGTCACGTCACTCAGCGTGGGCGCCTCGTCGACGGCGATCGACACGGCCGGACTGTCCCGGTAGGCCTCTCGCCAGACGTCGGTCACCGCCTCGGCGCGGACGTCGGCCCCCACCGGGACCGCGATCGTCTCGAGAATGCCCCGGGGCACCGGGAGCAGATGGGGTACGAAGAGAAGCCCCGCGCCCGGAAGTCGGGCCCGCATCTCCAGGAGGTGCCGATGCCCGTTGCCGAGACCGTAGGCGCGGAAGTCGCCGTGGACCTCGGCGAAAAGCAGTTCTCGCTTCGGTGATCGACCGGCCCCGGTCACCCCCGATGCCGCGGACACGGTGATGGCGCGCGCGGTGTCGATCATCTGCGCCTCCAGGAGCGGCGCCAGCGCGAGGATCACACCGGTCGGATAGCATCCGGGGTTGGCGACCATGGATGCATCGGCCACCGAGTCCGCCGCGTGCTCGGCCATTCCGTACACGACGCCGGCTTCCCTGCCGGAGCCGGGCCGGTGGTCGGCGGTCAGATCGATGACGCGCACTCCGGCCGCCCCCGCCGCCGCCGCCCACGGGACCGCAGCTCCGTGCGGCAGGCAGAGGAAGACGAGGTCGAGTCCCTCGAGGTCGGCCTCGGTGCGCTCCGTGAACCGCACGCCCGGCACGGGTGTGGGCCGACCGGCCTCGCTTCGGGACGAGGCCCACGCCACCTCCACCTCACCATGCCGTGCCAGGCGGTCCAGCAGCTCGAGTCCCGTGTATCCGCTGCCGCCGACCACCGCGACCGTCGGGCGGCGCGCCTCAACCATCGGAACGGGCGGTACGCGCCATCCGCCGCAGCCCATCGGTGTCCACCCCGACGACACGCTCGCTTTCGGCTCCACCCGCGAAGAGAATCAGCGTGGGGATGCTGCGGATGCCGTAGCGCTCCGCGATCTCCTGGGCCCGGTCCGTGTCGACCTTGGCGACCAGCAGCTCGCCGACGGACTCCAGGGCGATCTCGTCCAGAACGGGGGTGACCATGCGGCACGGCGCGCACCAGTCGGCGTAGAAGTCCACCAGGACCGGGACGTCGGCGCCGAGCACCGTCGCGTCGAAGTCGTCCGCCTCGATCCGGACCGGTCGGTCGAGCAGCATCGGGCGCCCACAGCTTCCGCACTTCGGGCGGTCACGAGCCCGCGCCATGTCGACCCGGTTGAGGGACAGACAGAAGGCGCAGCGGATCGTGGAGTGTCGACGGCTGGAGTCGGCTTCGTCGGTCGGGTTCATCGCGGCCCCCTGTCAGGGTTCGTGGGGCGAGGGGCGCGAAGTTTATCATGCCGATCCGACGGGGGGCAACGGCGCGCGGTCCACCCTGGCATGGAACGCGTCGTCTCCCGAGCTTCCGGACTCCTCCCTCCCCCGTCCCCCCGGCAAGCGATCATGTGCCGTCTCGTCACCTATGCGGGCCCGCCCGTGCCGCTCGAGGCCCTCGTCTTCCACGGCAGCCACAGCCTGTATCGTCAGAGTTGGGCCCCTCGAGAACTCCTCTCGGGGTCGGTCAACGCCGACGGGTACGGCATCGTCTGGTGCGGACCCGACGGTGGCCCGGTGCGATTGGCTCGGGCGGAGCCCATCTGGTACGACGGCGATCTGCGTCGGCTGCTCTCGACGATCGAGACTCCGATTGCGCAGGCGACTCTGCGGAACGCGACGCCCGGCCTGCCCGTCGACCGCGCCGGGGTCCTGCCCTTCGTGCGGGAGGGGTGGGCGTTCTCGTTGAATGGGGCCGTGCCTGCCTTTCGGCAACGCCACATGCGTGCGCTCCGCACACCGCTGTCCGGTGAGCGGTACGCCTCGCTGACGGGGGTGTCCGACGCCGAGACGCTCTTCCTCGGTGTTCTGCAGGGGATCGACGAGGGCCGGACACCGCACCAGGCGATGCGGGCCCAGGTCGACGCCGTGGCGGCGCGGCTGGAGGACGGCGCGAGCGCGGCCCTCACCCTGGTTCTGTCGTCGGAGCGCGGGATTTTCACCCTCCACACAGCGGTGGGCGACAGCGCGTGCAACTCGCTGTACCACGTCGACTCGCCGGCGTGGGCGCCCGGCGGCTCGGTGTTCGCCTCGGAACCGCTGGACGACGACGGGGCTTGGACGCCCGTGCCCGCCGGGTCGGCCTGGACGCAGCATCCCGACGGGCGTGTCGAGCGAGTCGTGGTGGCGCCCTCGGACTAGAGCAGCCGGTCGTCGGGCGCGGTTCCGGGGTCTCGACCGCGATCGGTGAACTCGGACCGGAACCGGCTCAGCGTCTCGCGCACCTGCCGCGACGCCACGCGGTCTCCGAGCCGTTCCAGGCCGTCCTCGGCAACATCGAGCACGACCCCGGCGGCGTCGGTGATCGCGGGATCGCCGAGTCCGGCGCATCCGGCGCGCTCCAACGCTTCCCTTGTGGGACCGGGCAGCTCGCGGCGAGCACGGATGCGGGCCTCCGGGTCGAAGAGCAGTCCGGCCAGGATCGCGGCCGGGAGAACCGCCCACTCCAGAGGAAGCGCGTCGACGCTGCGGAGCTCGAGGTAGCCTCGGGGTCGGACTTCCGGAAAGAGCGTGGTGAGGTGCCGCCTCCATTCCTCCCGCGTGGCCGCGTCGGCGCGCTCGCGGAACGGGCGGGCCGCAGCGGCCGGATCTCCGGCCAGGAAATCGTCGGCGCCGAGGGCGAAGTCCAGGTACTCCTCGACCGGATCGCCGCCGGCCCACACGATCCCCGTGCGGCTCGGGTCCAGCC
>JAHHMJ010000569.1 GCA_018678395.1 Gemmatimonadota bacterium
CGCTGGACCATCGCCGGATAGAGTTGGCCGACGAAGAGAGCGGCGAGAAGCGAGAGGCCGAGCCCGGAGAGCGCCGGCAGCAGACGGTTCTTCCATGCGCCGAAACCCACGGCGACCGCGCCTGCGAAGGTCAGGAGCGCCTGGATGCGCATTCCCGGCAGGCGGGCCGCGACGTCGGTGTAGCCGACGATTCCCTGCACGTCCGACGTGCCCGCGAGAAGCAGGAGCGGACGCCCCAGCTCGAGCCGCACCGCCATGAGCGCCATGAAGACGGCGACCAGGATGCCGAGGTGACGCCGCGCGCCTTCGGTCATGACCACGGCCCCGTCGCCCATGCGGAGGACGCCCGTGGTGGCATAGCCGGCCGTGCACACCGTGAACGCGAGGAAGGCGACGACCAGAGCGAACGTGATGCCGGCCCGCAGGACGGGGAGGGCGAAGGCGTAGAAGCCGAGATCCAGACCGAGCACGGGATCGGTCATTCCCCAGGCGGACGCTGCCGTCCAGAACAGGGCCGAGCGCGCCACCGCCTCGGTGATCGAGGCCCCGAACCACAGACCGAGAAGCAGGGACAGGCCGAGGGCACCGCCCGTCACGTAGTGTGCCGGCAGGCGTTCGGCGATCTCGAGATTGCCGAAGCGCCTCCGGATCTGGAGCGACCCGAGGGTGCGCCCCACGATGCGCAGGTTGAAGAAGAGGGCGAGGGTGACCACGACCATCGCCCCCGCCCGCGAACCCCAGACCCACGCGAACTGCTTCCAGAAGACGCCCTCGTAGCCGACCGAACCGAACCACAGGGCCTCGACATAGAGGCTGGTCAGGGCACGACTGGCGATGAGGAGCAGGAGCAGTACTCCCAGTCCGACCAGAATGAACCGGCCACCCCGCAGCATCCGCAAGCGCTCACTCATCTCACCGCCCTCCTCGAACCTCGACGCCCTGCTCACGCAACCATCCCTCGACCTCGGCCCGGATCTCGTCGAGCCGCTCCTGCGTCCGCGCCTCGAACCGGGCCACGATCACCGGCTGCGTGTTCGAGGCCCGGATCAATCCCCAGCCATCGCCGAACAGAATGCGCGCGCCGTCGACATCCACGACGTCGCGCGTCCGGGCGAAGTGCGTCTGCGCCTTCTCGACCAGGCCGAACTTCGACTCCTCGGTGACCTCGATCCGGATCTCGGGCGTCGATACGTAGCGCGGGAAGTCGGCCACGCGGGCCGACAGGGGCCGGTCGGAACGCGCCAGGAGCGCGATGAGGTAGCAGGCGTCGAACAGCGCGTCGTCGAATCCGAAATACTCCTCCCCCCCGACGCAGATGTGGCCGGACAGCTCGCCGGCCAGCGCCGCTCCGGTCTCCTTCATCTTCTGCTTCATCAACGAATGGCCGGTCTTCCACATGATGGGCTCGCCCCCGGCCGCCTCGAAGACCTCCGGCAGGGCCTGCGAGCATTTCACGTCGAAGATGAGCTTCTCGGATCGGCCCGTACGCTGCATGAGATCCAGTCCGAAGAGCAGGACGATGATGTCGCCCCTCACGACCGTGCCGTTCTCGTCCACGGCTCCGATCCGGTCGGCGTCCCCGTCGAACCCCAACCCGAGATCCGCCCCCGTTTCCCGAACCCGGGCGATCAGGTCGACGAGGTTCTCGTCGACCGTGGGGTCGGGGTGGTGGTTCGGGAAGGTGCCGTCGGAGGTGCAGTACAGCGGGACGACCTCGACGCCGATGGCCTCCAGAAGCCGAACGGCCACGAGCGCGCCCGATCCGTTGCCGCAGTCGACGACGACCTTGATCGGACGCTCGAGTCGGAACCGACTCGCGAGGTCTTCGACGTAGGCGTCGTAGATGTCGCGCTCCTCGAGTGCGCCCGCACCCTCCGCGTAGTCGGACTCTTCGATGCGCCGGCGCAGATCCTGAATGGCGTCGCCGTACACCGACCCGCCCACCATCGTCATCTTGATGCCGTTCCACTCCGGTGGGTTGTGCGAGCCGGTCACCTGGATCGCCCCGTCGAGGCGCTCGACCTTCTCGGCCCACCAGACCATCGGCGTCGGCACCGTCCCGATGTCGAGAACATCGACGCCCGCGCCCCGGAGTCCTTCGATCAGAGCGCCGGCGAGCGCCGGCGAACTGGGACGGTTGTCACGGCCCACGACCACGCGGGGCGTGCGATCGGCGACGGCGCCGCACAACACCGAGCCGTAGGCACGACCGACCCCACGGGCCACCGTGCCATCCAGGTCCTTCCCCACGATCCCCCGCACGTCGTACTCGCGGAAGATGTGTGCGGCGAGTTGGGACATTGGACGACTCCGTCGAACGATGACGTTCACGCCGGGGCGGGCCCCGCCCGGCGCGAGTGGGCGTGATCGAAACCCCGGGCTTGCCCCGGGGGTCCGGCGGATGCTCGCGATCGCCTCAGGGCGTCATCCCGAGAATCAGCGTGCCGACTCCGGTCAGCCCCTCGGCCGAGCTCCGAGCGGCCTCCATGAAGCCACCCGGGAAGATCCCGAGGAAGAGCACCGCGGCGACACCCGCGGCGAGCGCCAGTCGCATGGACAGCGGCACGAACACCCCTTCGTGCTGGTCGGGGCTGCGAGGGTCGCGCATCCACGTGTACCACGCGAGGCGGAGGTAGTAGTAGTACGACACCACGGTGGTGAGAACGAGCACCACCGAAAGCGTCCAGAGCTGTGCCGCCGCCGCGCCCTGGAGCAGGAAGATCTTCCCCATGAAGCCGCCCGTACCGGGGAACCCGGCAAGCGAGAGCAGGAAGACCGTGAGGATGACTCCCAACAGCGGCTGCCGCGCGCCGAGCCCGGCGTAATCGTCGAGCTGCAGGTTGTCCTCGGCCTGGCGACCGACGGCGAGCACGACTCCGAAGGCGCCCATGTTCATGACGGCGTAGACCAGCAGGTAGAACAGCATCCCGGCCGTCGCCTGCTCGTTCGCGGCGGTGAGCGCCACCAGCAGGTAGCCCGCGTGCGCCACGCTCGAATAGGCGAGCATGCGCTTCACGTTGGTCTGGGCGAGCGCGATCAGGTTGGCGACGACCATGGTGATGGCAGCCAGCCACCACATCAGGGCGTACCAGGACTCGTACACCCCCCCGAACGCGACCAGGAACACCCGGAAGAACGCCACGAAGGCCGCGGCCTTCACCGCGACCGACATGAACGCGGTAATCGGCGTCGGTGCGCCCTCGTAGACGTCCGGCGTCCACATGTGGAACGGGACGGCGCTCACCTTGAAGGCGAAACCGACGGCCAGCAGCGCGATGCCGATGATCAGCAGGCCCGGAGTGGCCGCCCCGCTCTGCACGGCCAGACCGATCGCCGAGATGTTCGTGCTGCCGGTCGCTCCGTAGACCAGCGCGATCCCGTACAGGAAGAAACCGGTGCTGAAGGCCCCCAGAAGGAAGTACTTGAGCCCCGCCTCGGCCGACCGGCGATCCCTGCGGTTGAAGGCCGTGAGGGCGTACACGGAGATCGACATCACCTCGAGCCCGAGGAAGACCACCATGAGGTCCCGAGCTCCCGCCATGAACATCATCCCCGCGGTCGCGAAGAGGATGAGGGCGTAGTACTCGCCGGCCTGGAGACGCTGACGCCAGACGTAGGTGATGCTCATCACCACGCCGAAGGCAGCGGCGGCCAGGAAGATCCAGTTGCCGAAGAGGCGGAACCCGTCCACGGCCACCATCGAATGGTTGCCGACCTCGGTGACGCCGTAGAGCCATCCGTTGGCCAGAGCGGCGAGGCCGATCCCGACGAGAGACAGCCATCCGAGGTCGTCGGACGGGGACTCCTCGGCGTAGCGCTCGCCCTCCGGGGTGCGGCCGTCGCGGCGGCCGGACACGCCCGCGAGCAGCACGCCCATGCCCGAGACGCAGAGAATGATCTCGGGGAGCAGCGCCCAGACGAAATGCAGATTGCGGCTGAAATCGAGCGTCATGACCCGTCAGTCCTCATCGTCGGTCGTGGCCTGCGTCGCATCTGCGGCGGTCGGCGGGGCGGCGGAGGGGGGAGCGTAACCCGGCGGCTCGATCGAGGTTGCGGAAGCGG
>JAHHMJ010000610.1 GCA_018678395.1 Gemmatimonadota bacterium
GCCCTGCCTTCGACCGCGGCGCCTCCGGACGATTCCCCGTCGGGGCCGGGCGGGGCAAGCTCGTCGAGCGCCCGCCGGGCCTCCCAGAGCGCCAGGCCAGGACGCTGCCACCGGGGCGCGCGCGGGCCCGCGAGGTTGTACTTCAGAATCGACCAGATCGCCGACACACCGTCACGCCACCCGATCTTCTTGCCCTCCGCATAGGAGCGACCGTGGTAGCTGATCGGGAGCTCGTAGAGGCGCGCACCCGACTGAGCGAGGCGAGCCGTGAGTTCCGGCTCGATACCGAAGCGGTCCGCCGACAGCGGAAGCGACTGCAGCAGCTCGCGCCGGACCATCTTGTAGCAGGTCTCCATGTCGGTGAGGTTGAGGTCGGTGAGCATGTTGCTCAACAGCGTCAGGAAACGGTTCCCCACACTGTGCCAGAAGAAGAGCACGCGGTGCGGCCCGCCGAGGAATCGGCTGCCGTAGACCGCATCGGCCTTCCCGGCCAGAATCGGCTCGAGCAGAATCGGGAACTCCATCGGGTCGTACTCCAGGTCGGCATCCTGGACGACCACGACGTCGCCGGTCGCATGCTGGAATCCCGTGCGGAGAGCCGCGCCCTTCCCCTGGTTTCGGGGCTGGAAGACGAGCGTATCGATCAGCCCCTCGTTCTCCAGAGCCGGCAGCAGATCGCGAGTCCCGTCCGTGGACCCGTCGTCCACCACGATGACCTCCGTTCGGAGTGCGACCTCGCCCACTCTCCGCAGCAGGGCCTCCACGGTGCCCCGTTCGTTGTAGACGGGGATCACCACCGAGACGATGACGTCTTCCCAGGGTAGGTCGTCCCACGCGCGACGGCGTCGCGGATCGACGTGTTTGCTCGCTTCGTTCACGTCTCGATTCCGTATCGGTTGAGCTTGCGATAAAGGGTCGACGGGTCGATGCCGAGCACCTCGGCCGCCCGTGTCTTGTTTCCACCCTCGGCCTGCAGGACCCATGCGATGTAGGCGCGTTCGATCACGTCCATCGACGGATTGGCCGGAGCGGCATCGGCGACGAGCCGCTCCACCCTTCCTTCCCGAAGCCGCTCGGGCAGGTGGCGTGGCTCGAGGGGAGCACCGCCGGCGACGATCTGCGCGTGCTCCAGCGCGTTCTCCAGCTCACGCACGTTGCCCGGCCAGTCGTACTCCTCCAACACCCGGAGCACCTCATCGTCCAGCTCGGTGACCGCGTCGTCGTCGGAGCGGCGCTCGAGGAAGAAGCGCGCCAGGAGAGGCACGTCGTCCTTGCGATCCCGCAACGGGGGCAGATGGAGCGCGATCACGTTGAGGCGGTAGTACAGATCGCTCCGGAAGCCTCCCCGCCGGATCTCCTCCTCGAGATCCCGGTTGGTCGCCGCGATGATGCGCACGTCCACCGGAACCGGCTGCGTCGAACCGACCGGAATGACTTCGCGCTCCTGCAGCGCGCGCAGCAACTTCACCTGCGTCGCGGGCGTCGTCTCGCCGATCTCATCGAGGAAGAGGGTGCCGCCGTCGGCCGCCACGAGCAGCCCGGTCTTGTCCTTCACCGCGCCGGTGAACGACCCCTTGGTGTGCCCGAAGAGTTCGCTTTCGAGGAGGCTCTCCGGAAGCGCACCGCAGTTGATCGAGTTGAAGCGGTGGTCGCCCCGGTCGGACAGCGCGTGGATGTAGCGCGCCACGACCTCCTTGCCCGAGCCGCTCTCGCCCGTGATGAGGACGGTGGAGTCGCTGGGCGCCACCGTCTCGGCCAATCGCAACACGTCGACGAAACTCCGGGCCTTGCCGACCGGCCGATCGGAGCGCCCCGCATCTTTGCGCCGGATCTCCTTCTTGAGCTCGACGTTCTCGGCCTTGAGCTGTCGCAGCTCGGCCGCGCGGCGACAGATCGCGAGGAGCTCGTCGTTCGCAAAGGGCTTCTGCAGGTAGTGGAAGGCCCCGTCGTTCACGGCCTGAACCGCCGACTGTAGAGAGGCCTGCGCGGTCATCAGGATCACGGCCATCTCGGGGTCGACTTCACGGGCGCGCGCGAGAACCTCGAGACCGGTCGCGCCGGGCATGCGAATGTCGGTCAGGACGATGTCCGGCCGTTCCTCACCCAGTCGATCGAGTGCTTCCGGCCCGGATGCGCATGAAGTGACCTCGTAGCCCTCGTTGCGAAACAGGATCTGGAGCGTCTCCAGAATCCCCACCTCGTCGTCCACGAGCAGAATGTGGACCCTTTCGCTCATTCCCGGCCCTCGGCTGGCAAGAACAACGTGAACTCGGCCCCTCCCGACGGCGCATCACCGACGAGCACTGCCCCGTCGTGCGCCTCCACCGCCCGATGCACCACCGCCAGGCCCAGACCGCTCCCTCCGCTCCGCGTCGTATAGAACGGATCGAAGATGCGCTGGGCCACCTCGGCGTCGATGCCCGGACCCGAATCCCGGATCCGCAGGCGCCACGCGGAGGCCGCGTCCGGCGGCCCCGGCACCTCCCGGCCCGAGACGCGACGGAGTTCGACCTCCACCCGTCCAGCATCGCCCGCAAACTGCGCGGCATTGAGGATCAGGTTGAAGAGGGCCCGGTGAAGCAGGTCCCGATCTCCCTGGATCGCCGCACGGCCATCGGGGAGGGACGCCTCGATGCGGACCTCCGTCGAGCGGGCCGCCGGGTGCTGGCGCACGAGCTCCACCGCGTGGTCGACGAGAGCGATGAGGTCCACGGACTCGGGGCTCCCCATCGTGAGGCCCGAGAACTCCAGGAACTCGCTCAGCAGTCGGCTCAGACGATCCGATTCCGAGAGCACCAAACGCTCCAGAACCTCGCGATCGGGGGCTTCCGACACACCCCGGCTGAGCTGCTCGACCGACGAGCGGATGGAGGCGAGGGGGTTCTTGATCTCGTGCGCGAGCGACGCGCTGAGCTCCGCGACCGCTCCGAGTCGATCGGCCCGCCGCGTCAGGAGGGCCAGCGCCTCCTGGTCCGTGATGTCCTGGAACAGCGCGGTCGCGGAATGGGGCGGCTCCTCCCTGCGATCCATCACTGTGGTCGACACGCCGATCGTGACCCTCCGGCCGTCGCGCTCCAGTTGGGCCTTGGCACGCTGCACCGGCTCGCCCTCTTCGATCGAACGCCTGAGCGCCGAACCGAGACCCGGCGCCATCGCCTCGAGTCGAGCGACCACGGCCTGGCCTCGCCAGGCATCGCCTTCGATGCCCAGGAGGCGGGCCGCAGCCGGGTTGATGTACGCCACCCGACCGTCGTCCCGCAGGGTCAACACGCCCGTCGCGAGCGTGTCGAGGATGACGGTCGTGTCCAGCCGAAGCTGCTCGAGTTCGGACTCGACCACCCCGAGGCGCAGGCCGGTCCTGCGCAGGCGATCGCCCAGAATCCCGATGGCGACGGCGACCAGGGTGAACAGCCCCACCTGCAGTGCCAGCGCGGGTGTGAGCACCCCGTCCTGGACCCAGACTGCGTCGACCGCGAACAGCGCGCTGGCGAGGATCCCCGCCAGCACACCTCCCGGCAACGGTAGCAGGAGAGCGGCCTCGGCAATGACCAGAATGTAGACTGGAGAGAACTCGCTCTCCGGGCCCCCGGTCAGATGCACGACGACGGTGACCGCGACCACGTCCACGATCACCTGGGCGTAGCGGAAGGCCCGCGATATCGGACGCCCCCCGCGCTCGGTCCACCAGAACGAGCCGAGGCTGAACGCGGCCGCCGCGAAGAGCGCCGCCGCGGCCGTCTGCACCGCCGGATCCGAGCCACCTTCTGAAGCACCCACCAGCGCCGCCAGGAAGATCGCGGTCAGGAGGCTGAGGCGGCCCAGGTAGACCCAGCGCAGGATCTCGCGTGGATCGAGGTAGCGTGCGCGGTCAGAGGGGTCCATGGACCGGAGGGTACCCGCACGGCAGGGGCCGGGCAATGCCGCTGCGGGGCGCCCGCAGCCGACTGGCCCCGACCAAAACGGAGCCGCAGATTCCCGAGATCCTGCTCCTCCCCGCCCCAACGCCCTCGTGGACACCAGAATCCTGGCCGCCGCACGCGGCGATCGACCCGCCGACCTGATCTTCCGCCGCGCCCGGGTCGTGAACGTCTTCACGGCCGAGATCGAGGCCGCGGACGTGGCGGTCGCGGCCGGCGTAGTGGTCGGGCTGGGATCCGGCTACGACGCCGAGACGATCGTGGACCTCGACGGTGCGTATCTGGCCCCCTCGTGGATCGACGCGCACGTGCACATCGAGTCGTCGATGGTGACGCCTGCCCAGTTCGCACGGGCCGTCGTACCCAGAGGGACCACGACCGTCGTGGTGGATCCCCACGAGATCGCGAACGTGCACGGCGCGCAGGGAATCGACTACATGCTGGCGGCTTCGGCCGACCTGCCGCTGGACGTGCAGGTGCAGATCCCGTCCTGCGTGCCCGCGACCGACATGGGCACGGCGGGCGCCGAGCTCCCGGCCGAAGCACTCGCCCCCTTCCGCGACCGGAATCGGGTCCTGGGCCTGGCCGAGGTGATGAACTACCCCGGCGTGATCTACGGCGACCCCGGTGTGCACGCCAAGCTACGGGCGTTCTCTGGCCGACCGATCGATGGGCACGCGCCCGGTGTGCGCGGCAGGGCGCTCAACGCGTACGTGGCCAGTGGACCCCGCACGGACCACGAATGCACGGACCCCGACGAGGCGACGGAGAAGCTGCGCAGGGGGTTGTGGGTGTTCTTCCGAGAGGCCACCAACGCCCGGAACCTGGATGCGCTCCTGCCCGCGCTGACCGACGGGACCGCGCACCGCATCTGCCTCTGCACCGACGACCGCCAGCCTGCCGACCTGCTGGACCAGGGCGGCATCGACGCGATGCTGCGACGCGTCGTGGCCGCAGGCGTCGACCCGATCGTCGCGCTCCGCCTCGCCACGGCGAACCCGGCCCAGTGTCACGGACTCACCGACCGCGGTGCCATCGCACCCGGTCGGCGCGCCGACCTCTGCGTTCTCGAGGAACTCGGTGGATTCCGACCCCGGGAGGTCTACGCCGCCGGCCGCAGGGTGGCGGTCCAGGGGCGACTCGTGACCGCGCTGCCCGATCCGGTCCCGGCACCCGCGCCGCGCGTGGAGATCGACCTCGAGCCCTCACGCCTGCGCGTGCCGGCCGAGGGCACCCGTCTGCGCGTGATTCGCGCCGTCCCCGATCAGTTGATCACCGGGCACGAGGTCTGGTCGCCGTCCGTGCGAGAGCACCACGCCGTCGCCGACCCCGAGCGGGATCTCGCCAAGCTCGCCGTAGCCGAGCGCCACGGCCGCACCGGCGGAGTCGGCCTCGGGTTCGTCACCGGGCTCGGCCTCGCCCGCGGGGCCCTCGCGGGAACCGTCGCCCACGACCATCACAACCTGATCATGGCCGGCGCCGACGACGTGTCGATGGTGACGGCTGCACGGGCCGTGGCCGCGGTGGGAGGAGGGCTGGCCGTCGCCGTCGGTCACGACGTTCTGGCGCGCCTCCCGCTTCCGGTCGGAGGGTTGATGTCGGAGGCTCCGATCGAGCAGGTTCGTTCCGAATTCGATGCCCTGCTCGAGGCTGCCCGTGACCTGGGGTGCTCCGTCCACGATCCCTTCATGGCCCTGTCCTTCCTGGCCCTCGAGGTGATCCCGTCGCTGAAACTGACGGATCAGGGGCTGGTGGACGTCGACGCCTTCGCGCCGGTACCCCTGTGGGTCGGCTGAGCGGCGAATTCGAGATCCGCCGCGCCGATCAGCGCTCGGCCCGCACCGGTACGCGCAGAACCTGACCGGCGTAGATCCGGCTGGAGTTCAGATCGTTCGACGCACGCAGGTCCGAGATGGACACGCCGTGCTTCCGCGCGATCGTCCACAGGGAGTCACCGCGCCGAACCTGGTACCGCTGAATCGTCGGTGCGGCCTCGGCCACTCGCTGCGCGCGCCGCGCGGGACGGGAGTCCGCCGACGCGAGCCGATCCACGTACGAGGCGTAGGGCCGTGGATAGAGCGCGATGTGGTAGTGCGCCGGGTAGCGCTCCCTGGTGGCCTCGAGAACGCCCGTCCGCTCGAGACTGAGCAGCACGCCCTCGAGCCAGCTGCGGCAGTTGCGATCGCGGCTGTAGCGAAGGTCGATCGCCATCCCGGTGGGATGCACGGATCGGTCCGACGCGTTCCGGGGCTGACGATTCTGCGGGCGGGTCAGCGAGGTCACCACCAGCTTCTCGCCGCAAGCCGCGTGGTACTGCGCGGAGAGACGGCGAATGAAGAGCTCGGCCTCGGGGCGGGCGTAGGGAAACGACACCGCGTGCAGCTCGAAATCGCGGTTCGACCGCACCGGGACGAGATAACCGGAATCGACGAAGCGCCGGACCTGGCTGGGGGTGTCGATGTAGGTGAAATCGTGGACGCGCGCCTGACGGTTCTGACGGTCCAGCGATGCCACGGAGCCCCGCAGGCTCTGCGCCGCCGCGGGTACACTCCACCCCCAGGCTGCGAGAGCGGCCCCGACGAACACGGCGAGGCGTAGTCTGCTCGGCACGATCATGACGGTCGATTCGCTGGGCATGGAACTCGGGCGCCGCGTGCGCGACGGGCTTCGAGTTCTACGAGTTAAACATCTGTAGTCGCCCGCACAAGGGGCATCTGCCTCTGCGACCCGGTCCCCCGTCGCGGGAGACCGGGTCGACCCTCACTCAGCCGCGAGCCGCTGCGTAGCGCTCGGCGACGCGGTCCCAGTTCACGACGTTCCAGAAGGCGGACAGGTAATCGGGACGCCGATTCTGGTAGTGGAGGTAGTAGGCGTGCTCCCACACGTCGACACCGAGCACCGGCGTCTTCCCGCCGCTGAGCGGCGAATCCTGATTCGGCGTCGATACGACCTCGAGACCTCCGGAGCCGTTTACGACGAGCCAACCCCAGCCGGAGCCGAAGCGGCTGCCCGCCGCGGCCTGGAACGTCGCCTTGAACTCGTCGAGTGAACCGAACGTCGCGTCGATGGCGGCCGCGAGATCACCGGAGGGAGCCGAGGCGCCGCCCGGAGTCATGACGTCCCAGAACAGGGTGTGGTTCACGAAGCCGCCACCGTTGTTGCGCACGCCGCCCTGAATCGCTTCGGGAAGCTGGTTCCACGAAGCGACGAGATCCTCGGCCGAACGCCCGTGGAGTGCGGGGTGATCGGCGAGCGCCGCGTTGAACTTCTTGGTGTACCCCGCGTGATGCTTCGAATGGTGGATCTCCATCGTCCGCGCGTCGATGTGGGGCTCGAGAGCATCGTACGCGTAGCCGAGAGCGGGGAGATCGAAGGGGTAACCCATGGCGTCGGGCCTCCGGAGTGGTTGCGAAGAAACGGGAGCGAGCTTCGGTAGGGGCAAACCCCGGCCCGCCCCGGTCGGTTCCCCGCCGCCGGCCGATCGCGTACTCTCCGAGAGCGTCGCCCCTCGCCCGCCTGGCCATGTCCGCTCCCTCGCACACCGCGGCCCGCAAGATCCTGCTCGTCGACTGCGACGCCTTCTACGTGCAGGTCGCGCGGCTCGAGGATCCGGAGGGTGCCGGGAGGGCCGAGTACCTGATCGTCGGCGGCTCGTCGAGCGGTCGCGGCGTGGTCACCTCGGCGTCGTATTCCTGTCGGGAGTTCGGGGTCCACAGCGCGATGCCGACCGGCCGGGCCCTCCGCCTCTGTCCGCAGGCGATGGTCGCGCCCGTGTCCCGGTCCGCCTGTTCCGAGCGCAGCCGACGCGTGCGCGACGCGCTTCGCACGTTGGCTCCCCTCGTGCAGGCCGCCTCGATCGACGAGTTCTACCTCGACCTCACGGGTATGGACCGCATGTTGGCCGGCGAGTCCCTGGTCGAGAGCGGGCAACGCATCCAGGCGGCGGTTCTCGCCGCCTCCGACATCCGCGTCTCGATCGGGGGAGGCACGAACCGGCTGGTCGCCAAGCTGGCGGCCGGTCGCGCAAAGCCCAACGGCGTTTTCGTCGTGCCTCCCGGGGGCGAGGCGGACTTCATCGCCGAGCTGGCGCTCGCCGACCTTCCCGGGGTCGGGCCGAAGCTCGTGGCGGCGCTCTCCGAACGGGGGTTGCGCGGCGTAGCCGACGTACGCAGGGTGGAGCGGGACTGGCTGGAGCGCTGGTTGGGGGACAGCCGGGCCGAGTGGCTGCTCCGGCGCGTCTGGGGGCGCGACGACAGCCCGGTAGTCCACGGGGAGCGCCGGAAGTCGGTGAGTTCTGAGCGGACCTTCTCGCGAGACCTCGACACCACAGAGGAGTTGGAGCGGGAGCTTCTCCGCCTGTCGGTGTCCGTGACCGCGTCACTCCGCAAGGAAGGGCTGCGCGCGCGAACCCTCTCGGTGAAGGTGCGCACCAGCGACTTCACGACCCGTCAGCGCGCGCATACCTTCGGGGACCCCGTCGAATCGGACACCGTGGTCTTCCCGGTTGCGCGCCGCCTGCTCGCCGAGTTGCGCGCGCGCCGCCGCGGTCGCGTCCGGCTCCTCGGAGTCGGGTTGTCGAACCTCGTTGCCCACGACGTCCCCGCGCAGCTCGCGCTCTTTACCGAGGGTGTCCACGCGCCCGGAGACTCCGAGACCGAGCGCGACCGCGCACTGGCGCGCACCGTCGACGTGTTGCGGACGCGGTTCGGCAAGGATGCCGTGCTCCCGGGGCGTATCGTCGACCCATCTCCCGGGCGCCTCGAGACCCTACGCAGCGCCGACGGCCGCGAACCCGAATCCCCGTCCTGATGCCCCGCCTCGAGCCGTTTCCCACCCGCCGCTTGCCCGTCGTGGGCATGGTCCACCTTCCCCCACTCCCGGGGGCTCCGGACTACGACGAGGACATGCGGGCGATTCTTTCCCGAGTCACCGACGACGTCGAAGTGCTCTGCACCGCGGGGTTCGATGGAGTGATCGTCGAGAACTACGGGGATACCCCGTTCCACCCGGAGGCCGTCCCGCCCGAGACCATCGCCGCCATGACGCTCTGCGTCGATGCGGCGGTTCGTACGGCCGGCGAGCGAGCGGTCGGGGTCAACGTCCTTCGCAACGACGCCGGCGCCGCTCTCGGCATCGCGGCGGTCACCGGCGCGGCCTTCATCCGAGTCAATGTGCACGCGGGAACGATGTGGACCGACCAAGGGGCCATCACCGGGCAGGCTCATCGGACCCTGCGCGAACGACGGGCGCTCGGGGCCGACGTAGCCCTTCTCACGGACGTGCACGTGAAGCACGCGGTGCCCACCCCGGGCCTGGAGATCGAAGACGCCGCGCGTGACCTGTGGGAGCGGGCGGGCTCGGACGGGTTGATCGTATCCGGCTCAGGCACCGGGCAGCCGACCGATCCGGACCGGGTCGCCCGGATCCGATCGGCCGTCCCCTCCGCGCCCCTGTGGATCGGGAGCGGAACTTCGCCGGAGTCCCTCGACGACCTCGTCCGTGCCGGGGCGACCGGCTTCATCGTCGGCTCGTGGGTCCAACACCACGGGACCGCCGGAACCGGTGTCGACCCCGACCGCGCTCGTGCGTTCGTCGGCGCCGTGCAGGCGAGGCGGGGCTGAGGCCATGCCGAACGCACCCCGCGACCCCGTACAGTTCGACCTGCGGCGCTGGTTGCGCCACCTGGGTCGCGGGCTGCGCCGCCGATGCCCGCATTGCGGCAGCGCCGGACTCTTTCGGCGCTGGATGGTGATGGAGCGGAACTGCCCCGGGTGTCACCTGATCCTGGATCGCAACGAGCCCGACTACTTCCTCGGCAGCTACGTCGTCAACTTCGTCACGGCCGAGTTCGTCATCGCCCTCGGCACGCTGGGGGCCGTGCTGTGGACCTGGCCCGACGTGCCGTGGAACGGGATCAAGTGGACCCTGATCGCGCTCATGATCCCCGTCCCGATCCTCTTCTACCCGGTCGCGAAGACGTTCTGGCTCGCCATCGACCTCACGCTTCGCCCGCCGACCTTCGCCGACTTCGAGGGCCACGGCGAAAACGACCCGAGCCCGGAAGCGCGGCTTCCGGGCTCGAGCTGAGAGGTCCTTCTTCGCGGGCGCCGGCGCCGCCGGCCCCCTCGGGATCAGGGCTTCTTCGGCTGCTTCTCCCAGGGCTTGCGTGCGAAGTACGAACGCGTCTCCTCCCGCACCTGTCCCGACAGCAGGAGCAGTGCGATGAGATTGGGGACGATGACGATCGCCAGCGCCACATCGCCGAGTGACCACACCACGGCAAGCGGCGCGACCGCCCCGACGAAGTGCATCGCCACGAAGACGGCCTTGTACGG
>JAHHMJ010000638.1 GCA_018678395.1 Gemmatimonadota bacterium
GATCCATCCGACCGGTAGGCGACCACGGCCTCGTCGACCGGCTCCGTGAAGGAGGGCCACCCCGTGCCGGACTCGAACTTCTCGGCGGCATCGAAGAGCGGGGTGTCGCAGCACACACAGGCGTAGAGACCGGGCTCGAAGAGGCTGCACATCTCCGAGCTGAACGGACGCTCCGTCGCGGCTCGACGGGTCACCTGGAATGCATCCGGCGAGAGGCGGTCGCGCCACTCGGCCGCGGTCTGCTCGACCCGTCGAGGCGGGTCCGGGTTGGCGCCGTTGGCGAATCCGAGGATCTGAGCCCAGGTCAGCATGGCATTCGGGGTGCGAGGAGTCCGTAAATCGGTGAAAGCACTGAGGTGCCCACGAGGTTCCCGAAGCGCCGGATCGATCGGCGATCAGGCGTCAGGGCGCCCGCACGGACGACAGTCCTCCATCGACCCCGATCACCTGACCGGTCACCCAATCGGTCGCGGGGTCGAGCAGCCAATCGAGGGCCTTCGCCACGTCGTCGGGCTGTCCGATTCGACCGAGAGCGTGGAGGCTACGGGACATCTCCAGGGCGCGCTCGTTGGAGGTGATCCGCGCCGCGAGCGGTGTGTCGACGAGTCCCGGAGCGACGGCGTTGATCCGGATTCCGGCCCGCGCGTAGGTCGCGGCCGCGGAGCGCACCAGGCCCTCGATCCCGGCCTTGGCGGCGGCGATGGCTTCGTGATTCGGAAGTCCGATGCTCGCCGCGGCCGTCGACAACAGAGCGATCCGGACGTCCCCCTTCTCACGCGAACACACGCGACCCACCGCCCGCACGAGGGCGAAGGCCGAGCGGAGGTTCTGTCCGACCGTCTCGTCGAAGTCGGACTCCGAAACCAGGTGCGCCGGCTTCAGGAGGATCGATCCCACACAGTTCACGGCCCCGAACAGAGTGCCCCGCTCGTGGATCTCGCGGACGACGGCTTCGACGGCGCCGAAATCCCGGGCATCGACCACCTTCGTGTCGCAACCGGTCTCGGCGGCCAACGCCTCGAGCGATGCGGGGGTCCGGCCCGCGGCCACGACTCGGACGCCTCGGCGCGTCAGAATGCGTGTGAGCGCAGATCCGATCCCTCCGGATCCTCCGAGGATGAGGACCGTCCGGTCGGACCGGGCCGGGTCCTCGGGGGTGGACGAGGGGGATGCGTTTCGCATGTCCGGAGACGAAGAGTTCATGGGCGCAGACAGCCGTTGAAGTGTTGTATAATTTAAAGATGTACAAACATAACACCACGCCCCCCTTTCCGTTCCTCGATAGCCGGAGCCCCGATGACGAGCCGCATTCCCCCGACCGAATCCGCCGACGCCGAAGTCGACATCGACGTCGTGATCGTGGGTGCGGGCCTGGCGGGCCTGTCCTGCGCGCGATACCTCGCGGCCGGTGGCTTGGCGGTGCGCGTGTTCGAGGCCGAGGCCGAGGTCGGAGGGCGCGTGCGTACCGACGAGGTGGACGGCTTTCGTCTCGACCGTGGGTTCCAGGTCCTCTTGACCGCCTACGACGAGGTCTGGCGCCTCGTCGACCGGGATCGGCTCGCACTCGGCCGGTTCGAGCCGGGAAGTCGCATCTGGCAAGGCGGCGCCTTCCACGATCTCCCCGACGCCTTCCGTGAGCCGGGACGCATCGGTGCTGCGCTGCGTTCGCCGGTGGCGCCCCTGGCCGACAAACTCCGGGTCGCGCGCATGCGCTCGACGGCGCTCATGGGAGCCGATCTCGGCGAGCCCAGCGACGATGGCAGGCGGTCGACGCTCGACGAACTGCGCGCGAGGGGATTCAGCGAGCGGTTCATCGATGGGTTCTTCCGTCCGTTCCTCGGCGGGGTCTTCCTCGATCGAGCCCTCTCGGCCCCCGCGTCTCTGTTCCAGTACCTGTTCCGCTGCTTCGCGTCGGGCGATGCGACGATTCCCGCCGGCGGAATGGGTCGCCTGCCCGAGGCGATCGCCGAGCCGCTGGGCGACGCGGTCACGACCGGGATCCGGGTGCGGGCCGTGGGCCCGGACTCCGTCGAACTGGAGAACGGTTCGCGGGTGCGGGCGCGGCGTGTGGTGATCGCGACCGAGGCGGCCGCAGCGGCGGCGTTGACGGGTGAGGCGTCGCCGAGCTCGACGCGAGCGGTCACGGCCTGGTTCGCCGCCCGCACGGCACCGATCGAGCGACCGGTGCTCCTTCTCGACGGAGCGGGGGAGGGGCCGGTCAACCACCTCGCGGTGGTCACGGAAGTGGCCGAGGGCCTGGCGCCCGAGGGGTGGTCGCTGGTAGCCGCATCCGGCTCGGAGCCCTTCACCGGCCCGGTCGAGACCTTCGTGCCGCGCGCGCTCGAGCAGATGAAGCGGTGGTTCGGGGCGGACGTCGAGCGCTGGGGACACCTGAAGACGCACGAGATCCCTCACGCGCTGCCCAGCGTGGATCGTTCGTCGGCGCCGACCCCGGGCTTCCGAGTGGGGTCCGACGGGATCGTGCGTGTGGGCGACCACGAGGCGTTCGCGGCCATCCAGGGCGCCCTGCGTTCCGGCCGCCGAGCGGCAGAATGGATTCTGGCCGAGGAGTCCGACTGAGCGGCGCTGGCGTCACCGTCGTCGATCGTGTCCATTGGAAGGCCCGCACCGAGTTGCCGGTGACCCCGACCCGAGGACGACATGAAGCTGCGGCGACGATCGAAGGAGGGCGGCGCGCCGTCCCCGCCGCCGGCGCGTCGCCGGGCGCTGCGCGGCATGGTGCAGGTGGTCGCCGGTGAGGCCTGGGCGTCGATTCGGGCCGGGTGGGAGGGGTCGATACGAGTCGCCCTCGTGGTGGCGAACTTCGGGCGCCGGGATCTGACCCTCCAGGACCTCCACCTTCGTCACGTGCGCATCGGGCCGACCCACGTCGCCGACCCGCGACCTCTGGCCGAGGAGCGGGGCATCCGCCTCGGCGCGCACAGCGCGACCCGGGTCTTCCTCGACCTCCGTTTGAGCGCGGACGACGTCGCGCGCCTGCGGCGCGGCTTCGAGCCGGCCGCGAACCGGTCGTCCAGCCCGCGTGTGGACATGGAATGCGCCGGGGATCTGGTGGTGCGCCGCAGGATTCGTCAGCATGCCGAGCCCTTTCTGCTCGACCACATGGCCGTCGCCTGGACCGTGGCCGAGGACGGCGTGTCCGGCGGGGGCTGACCGGCGTCGCCGGCTCGGATGACCGGGGCCGCCCTGCCGGGTTACTTCGGCGACGAGGGACTCGGCAGGACCGGCAGGAAGTGGGTGTCGCGCGGGTCGAGCCCGTCCTCGTGCCAGCGCTCGCGCACTCGCTCGAGGTCGTCACACCACCAGTCGTTGCAGGTGTCGCTCCGCAGCGATCGGGGCAGCCGGCATCCGGTCGGTCCCTGGAATACGCATCCGCCGTCGAGTCGGGTCGGACCGAGGAAGACCTCGTAGACGGCCAGCAGGTCCGAGGAATCCAGATCGGGACGCGAACGTCGGATGCGGGTGAGGCTCGCGTCGTCGAGGAAGGCGTGGACGCCGCCGCGAGCGCAGCACCACCCCCGGCAGGCTGCACAGGCCGCGGACAGCGCTTCGGCCCGCCGCTCGGCGAGCGCGGGCTCATCGGTCTCGTCGGTCTGCTCGTGGCTGGGGCTGGGGATGGCGCCTTCGCGGGTCTCGGCCGCCCCCCGCGCGGTGTCCAGCAGACGGCGGAGGTGGACACGGAAGGCCTCCGCCGCGTCGTGGTCCAGGGGTCGAGGGGAGGCGGAATTCGCCGGCACGACGGCCCAGTCGACCTCCGCTGGATCGATTCCCCGCTCGCGCAGCAGGGCCTCGGCTCGTCTGCGGCGTGCCTCGTCCTCGTCACGGTCGGTCGCGTTGCGGCGCTCGAGCGCAGCCACCCGACAGGCGAGGCGCCCGCAGGCTCCGTCCAGATCGGCGACCTGAAGCGGGTCTACGGGCGCCTCACAGACGCTGCAGCGGTGGACCGCGGCGTAGCCGAGTCGGGGCGCGTTCCGGATCAGGTGTCGATCCGCAGTTCGCGGAAATCCGCCCAGCGAACCACGCGCTCGCCGTCCTCGCCCTCCACCCGCACGCCTCGGTTGCCACGGTCGACGTCCTGGCTGTCGGTGAGCAGGAACGTGCGTCCGTCCCGGAGGGTGACCCGGGATCCGGACTCCACCCTCTCGATGCTCCGGACCTGGCCGAACTCCACGAAGAACTCGGCGTCGTCGAGATGCCCGTTGAGGATCTCCCAGCCGAACGCTTCGTCCAGATCCCACGTGATGGCCCCGCGCCACGAATCCCCGCTGGAGCCGACCACCGTTCCCTCGACGCGTCCGGTGTGCTCGAACGTCCCCCGATGCGGGAGATCGTCCGCCGGAAAGAAATCGACGGAGTCGAAGTCACGCCACTCGACGCGCACCTGGCCGAGGCCCGGGTCGGATACCGTGATTCCGGAGTTGCGGGAGTCGACGTCGTTGGTCCCCAGCATGTGCAGTGTCTCGCCGTCGTGGAGGATGACCTCGGCCCCGCTCGGTCCACGGCGCTCGATCGATGCGATCGCGCCGAAGGGCACGGCCACGTCCCGACCGTCCACCTCACCGTCGAGCACGTCCGAGCCGTGGATCTCGTCGATGTCCCAGGTGACGAAGCCGACGAACTCGTGCCCGTCACGCGTGGTCACGCGCCCGTGCAGCCGCTGTTCGGTGGTGCGGGCGTCCTCCGGTGCGCTGCGGAACCGCACTTCGTCGAGGTCGCTCCAGGAGAGTTCGTGGCTCGCGCCGTCGAGGCTCTCCACGACGAGTCGCCGCATGCCGCTGCCGAGGTCGGTGGAGTGCCCGGCCAGCTCGGCGACGTCGCCCGATCGCATGACCACCGCCGCGTGCCCGCTACCGAGTACCTCGATGCGGTCGATGTGGCCGAAGCGCACGCCGGTCTGGGTCGAGCGGCCGTCCATCTTCGAGGCGTCCAGGAGGTCGGCCCAGCTGCCCTCGTTGCGGTCCCAGCGCAGGAATCCCTCGAGCACGGCCCCCGAGGTGGTGACCACCTCGCCGTAGAGCCGTTCCGCCCCGGCGGTGATCACGGTCGGGGCCTCGACGACGATCGGGGCGGCCCGGTCGACGCGGACCTCGACCACGGGCGCGACCCGGATCTCGTGGACTCGCGCACTTCCGGAGGCGAACAGAGCCGCAGTCGCGGCGAGCCCGACGACCGCCGAGCCGGCGATCAGTGTGACGTTTCTCAGATCTTCCCCGAACCGTGGCATCCCCCCCCTCCTCGACGATGTGTCACCGCGCGTACGTGCGGTGGTTCCTACGGCGCCTGCCGCGGCATCGTTTCAGCGCCTCGGAGACGCAACTCGGCAGCCTCCGCACGTCGGATGAGACGCGCCCGCACCGCCGATCCGTTGCACGAGGGGGCGGAGGGCGTGGCGCGATCGAGGGTATTGTCACCTATGTGGGACACAGCAGGTGGCGTGGGAGGGGGCGATCGCGTAGCGGATAAATCACGGAAAACGTTGCAGGAAAGTGTTTTAATAAGATGGCACGCCCCTTGAATGAACATGGGTGTACCTGGATACCCCAAGACGGGAGGCGGTTATGTTGCGCACCAGTGTTCGACTTCGAGGCATCGGGATGGTCGCTCTCGTTCTCACGATTCCCGCAGGGGCCGAGGCTCAGGCCCGGCCTTCGCGGGGTCCAGCCGCCACGCCGCGGACCCCGGCCGTCCAGGGCTACGCGCTGCCCTACTCCCGTGACGAGGGTCGGCGCGGGGGCATCGACCGATACGACGAGGGTCGACGGGGCAATTCCGACCGATACGATCGGGGGCGCCGCCAGGGGGCGGTGCGCGGGCGGGCTGGAGCCGTGCGGTGGGAGGCGGGGCTTCACGATGTGGGTTTCTACGATGCGCGGCGATTCGATGCGCGGCTGTATGACCCCCGTCGCGATCGCTGGGTGCGAGTCCGCTTCGACCGCGATCCGCTGCGCTATCGCCGGGGGCTGCTGGACGATCGCGACCTGCGGCGGGTCCTGGGCCGCTCGACGCTCGAGGCCCTGGCGTTCGAGGCCCGTGTCGGGACGCGCGCGCTGCACGGCCGGGTGGAGCAATACGGTCCGCGAGGGCGCTGGGTGACCGTGGAAGTGTGGGCGGGACGCCGGCTCGTCGCCGCGTTGACCGACTTCGATCGTGACCGTCGCGTCGACGACATCATCCTCTCGCCTCGGCGCCTCCGTTGAGACGACGGGGCATGCCGAACGGCCGGGCTCCGCAGGAGGGGGCCCGGCCGTTCTCGTGGCTCCAGCACTGCCGTCCCCTGGCGGCCCCGGAATACTGCCCGGACCGCCGTCGGGGATGGGGTCAGTTCCCGGTCGGCACCATGCGCACGACGGCGGTGGTCGCGCCGCCCCGCCCATCGAGTGCGACGTAGAGCAGCCCGTCCGGGCCCTGCCGCACGTCCCTCACGCGGCCCACGCCCAGCAGGAGCGTCTCCTCGGCGACGACCTGATCGCCGTCGAACGTGAGGCGAGCGATCTGCGCGCCGGAAAGGCCGCCGGCGAAGGCGTTGCCCCGCCACTCGGGGAACCGGTCGCCGGTGTAGAAGGCCAACCCGGAGGTGCCGATGGACGGCACCCAGACGTGGAGGGGCGACTCCATGCCCTCCGCCTGGGTCGCCTCGTGGATCGCCGTCCCGGAACGGTAGTTCACGCCGTAGCCGACCACCGGCCAGCCGTAGTTCAGGCCGGACTGGATCAGGTTCAGCTCGTCGCCGCCCTGGGGTCCGTGCTCGGTGGCCCACAGCGCGCCGGTCCCGGGGTGGATGGCCATCCCCTGCGGGTTCCGGTGCCCATAGCTCCAGATCTCCGGCAGCGCGCCCTCCTGCCCGACGAACGGGTTGTCTTCGGGAACGCGGCCGTCGTCGTGGAGACGGACGACGACGCCGTGATGGTTGGAGAGGTCCTGTGCCGGGTGCGCGGCGAGATTCCCGCGCGGAGGCGCCTGGCGGTCGCCGATGGTGACGAACATGTAGCCGGCGTCGTCGAAGACGATGCGCGACCCATAGTGACCGTTCCCCCGGGAGCGTGCCTCGAAGAGCTCCTCGACCTGCGAAAGCCGGTCTCCTTCGAATCGCCCCCGTACGACGGCCGTCGTGGCGCCGTCGCCCACGGGCTTGGAGTACGACAGGTACAGCATGCGGTTGGTCGCGAAGTCCGGATGGGTCACCACGTCGAGCAGGCCGCCCTGTCCCTCGGCGAGGACCTCGGGCACTCCGGCGACCGGGTCGGCGAGGAGCTGGCCGTCCCGCACGATGCGCAGGCGGCCGGGACGCTCGGTGATCAGCAGGTCGCCTCCGGGAAGGAACGCCATTCCCCACGGGTTCTCCAGGCCATCGGCCACGGTCTCGACCCGGTAGTCGTGGTAGGCCGAACGCATGACGGGTCCGTCCTGCGCACCGAGGGGCAGGGCGGAGACGGCCCCGAGCAGGGCCAGAGCGGCAAGTCCGGGAAAGGCCGAGGGTCGACCCATGGAGTTCCTCCTTGAGAGAACGATCGAGTCCCATTGCACCCTGTGTTCGTGGGACGCCGTGGACGGACACCGGAGACGTGGGCGGGGTTCCGCCCCGGTCCAAGAAGAGGCCGTCTCGTTGCTCGCGCGCGAGGCGGAGCCGCTGGTCTGTGGTCGTTGGAGCAGGCGCTCGCCGACTGACGCGGGCTGTTCCGTCGCGCCGGCTCAGAGCATAGTAAAGATCTACCGTTCCCTCATCCAAGGATCTCGTGAGCGACCCCGAGCAGCGCAGGAGAGCCGACCGCCTCGGCTCCATCCTGATGCGGAGTGTGGTGTGTGGTGTGGCGGCTGCGGCACTGCTCGTGCCGGGTCGGGTCCTCGGCCAGGGCGGCATCCCCGGCGGTGACGACGCACTGCCCCCCCTAGATATCCCGCGCCTCAGCGGCCCCATCGAGATCGACGGGATCGTGGACGACGCTGCCTGGGATGCGATCGACCCGCTCCCGATGACGCAGTACGAGCCCGTCTTCGGGTCCGATCCGAGCGAGCGCACGGAGGTCCGCATCGGCCACGACGACGCGTTCCTCTACGTCTCGGGGCGGATGTACGACTCCGAGCCCGATCTGATCCGGACGAACACGTTCTACCGGGATCTGTACAGCGGCGACGACCTGCTCTCGGTCCTGATCGACAGCTACAACGACTACCAGACCGCGGTCTGGTTCGTGACCAACCCGGCGGGGGCTCGCAACGACCGCACGGTCTCGAACGATGCGGTGTTCTCGGGCGGGATGCCGATGAACAGCGACTGGAATGCTCACTGGGACGTCGTCACGACGCAGACCGACGAGGGGTGGTTCGCCGAGTTCAGGATCCCGTTCTCGACGCTCGGCTTCCAGTCGCGGGACGGCGAGGTCACGATGGGCCTCATCCTGTACCGCTTCATTCCGCGCAGGAACGAGCGGATCACCTTCCCGGCGATCGAGCCCATCTGGGGTGGCCTCGGCTTCGCGAAGCCGTCCGTGGCGCGTCGAATCGTGCTGCGTGACGTCCGGCAGTCCAAGCCGATCTACGTGACGCCGTACACGCTCGGGGGACTGCAGCAGACCCCGGTGCAGGACGAGGTGGCAGGGGTGCCGATCGGCTGGCACAGCGACTCCGATCCGACCGGCGAAGTCGGCGTGGATCTGCGCTATTCGCCGACATCGAACCTCGCTGTCGACCTGACGGTGAACACCGACTTCGCGCAGGTCGAAGCCGACGATCAGCAGATCAACCTCACGCGCTTTCCGCTCTTCTTCCCGGAGAAGCGCCAGTTCTTCCAGGAGCGCGCGTCGACCTTCCAGTTCAACACGGGGGGGTTCTCGAACCGGCTCTTCCACAGTCGCCGCATCGGGCTCGACGCCGGCGAGATCGTGCGCATCTACGGAGGGGCCCGCGCGGTCGGACGGATCGGGGGAATGGACTTCGGCTTCCTCGACATGCAGACCGCCGACCATGCCGGTCGGTCGTCGGAGAACATGGGCGTTCTGCGGCTGCGCCAGGAGGTGCTGAACCCGTCTTCGGCCATCGGAGCGATGGTGACTTCGCGGCTCGGATCGAGCGGGCAGGACAACGTCGCGCTGGGGCTCGACGCCGTGCTGCGTCCGGTCGGTGACGAATTCCTCACCGTGAAGTGGGCGCGGACCTTCGACGAACAGGTCGACGAGGCGTCGACCGCCGAGGCGAGTCTCTTCCAGGCGCGCTGGCAGCGCGTACGGGATGCGGGGATCTCGTACCACGCGGAATTCATCCGGGTCGGCGACGACTTCCTGCCGCGCCTCGGCTTCCAGCCGCGTCGGGACTTTCGCTTCTACGGCGGCAGCACCCAGTACCGGAAGCTCACCGATGCCGCGTCTCCCCTGCAGAACTGGGCGGCCCGGTTGGAGGCGAGTCAGTACACGCGCGCATCCGACGGCAGGGCGGATTCGCGCTCGATCGAGTCCCGGTTCTCGCTCGAGTTCAAGGGCGGGACCGAGGTGTGGTTCACGGGCGCGAGCTCGTACGAGAGCGTGCTGAATGCCTTCCCCGTGGCCGGTGCCGAAGTCCCGGCGGGCGACTACTGGTTCCACGAGGGGCGCCTGAGGATCCAGCTGCCGCGCGCCGACCTGCTGCGAGGGAGTCTGAATGCGTCCGTCGGGTCGTTCTACGACGGCAACCGCGTGGGGCTCGGCATCGAGCCGGCGTGGAACCAGTCCAAGTATCTCGAGCTGAGTGCCGGCTACGAGTGGAATCGGCTCGCCTTCCCGGACCGGAATGTGTACGCGCATGCGCACTTGGGAAGGCTGAAGGCCCAGCTCGCGCTCGACACGAAGATCTCGTTCAGCGGGCTGATGCAGTACAGCAACGTGGCCGACCTCACCACCTTCAACGCCCGTTTCCGATATCACATCCGCGAGGGCACCGACCTCTGGGTCGTCTACAACGAGGGGTTGAACACCCGTCGAGACCTGGCCGATCAGCCGCGCCTGCCGCTGTCCGCCGGACGGACCGTCATGATCAAGTACACCCACGCCTTCATCTGGTGATGCGTTTGAAAGCGATCCGCCGGACCGCCGTCCGCTCCGCCTTTCGGTCCGGGGTCGTGCTCGGGCTGGGTGCCCTCTCGCTGTCGGCGTGTGACGCGGCGGCTCCGCCCGACCCGATCATCTTCCAGGTCGTTCGGACGCTCCCGCACGACACCACCGCCTACACGCAGGGCCTCCTCTTCCACGAGGGCCTGCTCTACGAGTCCACGGGGCGGTACGGCGAGTCGACGGTCCGAACGGTCGATCCGGCCGACGGGACGGTGGTGCGGGCGGTTCCCCTCGATTCCGCCTACTTCGGCGAGGGCCTCGCGCGGGTCGGCGACCGGCTGATCCAGCTGACGTGGAAGGAAGGCACGGCGCGGGTGCTCGACCTCGCCACCCTCGATTCCATCGGCGCCTTCACCTACGGTGGCGAGGGATGGGGCCTCTGCTACGACGGTACCGGACTCTGGATGAGTGACGGCACCTCCCGGCTGACGCGTCGGGACGCGGAGACCTTCGCCGTTCAACAGACGCTCGACGTCACGGTGGACGGGGTCGGCGTCTACAGTCTCAACGAGCTCGAGTGTGTCGAGGACGCCGTCTGGGCCAACGTGTACCAACGAAACGAGATCGTGCGTGTCGATCCGGCGACCGGTGCGGTGACGGGGGTGCTCGATGCCTCGGGCCTGACCCGTGACGCCGGTCGCTCGGGCGACCTCGAGGCCGTTCTGAACGGCATCGCCTGGAACC
>JAHHMJ010000051.1 GCA_018678395.1 Gemmatimonadota bacterium
GCACCGGCGTCACCGCGAACGCGGTCCACCCGGCGTCCCAGATGGACACCCCCATGATCACGGGCGCGGGTGTGCGCCCGCGGAGTTCGGTCCTGGAAGGCCGCGACAACGTGCTGCAGCTGATCGACGGCGAGGGGGTGGGCAGCGGTCGGTTCTACGTCGACGGACGCCCCGGGCAACCGCGCGTCGGTCAGGTCCGGGATCCCGACGCACGGGCTCGACTGCGGGCACTCAGCGAACGGCTGGCCGGGGCGCTCAGCGAGGGGCTGATCGGCGGCGGGCGCTGACCCCCCGAATCACATCCCGTCGCCGGCCTGGACGTCCTCGACCCACTCGGCGATGAAGACGTTGGTGTTGGCCTCGTGCGAGGGATTGCGGTTCGAACCGAACACCAGGTAGCGGCCGTCCGGGCTGAACATCGGGAAGCCGTCGAAGTCGCCCGTGAAGGTGATCTGCTCCTGGCCGGTGCCGTCCTCGTGGATCATGTAGAGGTCGAACTCACGCCCGGCCGGGTCACCCAGGTTGGACGACCAGATGATGCGCTCGCCGTCCGGGTGCCAGAAGGGGCCGAAGTTCGCCGCCCCGTTCGACGTGACCTGGCGGATGTTCGAGCCGTCGGCGTCCATCACGTAGATCTCGAGCTCGCTGGGCCGGATCAGCCCCTGCCCGAGCAACCGCTGGTAGTCGGCGATCGCCTCATCGGCTTCCGGGTAGTGCGCGCGCCACACGATCTTCGACCCGTCGGGCGAATAGAACGCGCCGCCGTCGTAGCCGATCCGGTTGGTCAGACGCACGACGTCCGTCCCGTCGAGGTTGGACGAGTACAGCTCGAGGTCGCCGTCGCGGACCGAGGTGAAGACCATGCGATCGCCCTGCGGCGAAATCGTGGCCTCGGCGTCGTATCCGGGCGTGTCGGTCAGTCGCACCGGATTGCCGCCGTCCGGGTCGGTGGCCCAGAGGTCGTACTCCTCGTAGAGCGCCCAGACGTACCCCTGGCGCATGTCGGGCGTCGCCGGGCAGACGTCGAGATCCGCATGCGTCGAGGCGTAGATGATGCGGTCGTCGTCGGGGAAGAAGTACGAGCACGTCGTACGTCCCTCACCGCTCGACACGGCCGTCGTGTCGCCCGTGGCGAGGTCCATGCGCCAGATGCGATCACACGCGCCCTCGGCGTTCTCGGTCCGCTGAAAGACGAGCTGCGTGCCGCCGAAGGCGAAATAGGCCTCGGCGTTCTCCCCATCGAAGGTCAATTGCCGCAGATTCCGAAGGCGCGGCTCACGGGGATCGGCGTCGAAGGGCTCACCAGCCTGAACGACGAACTCCGAGCCGCCGGCCGAAGTGGCGGCGTCCGCGCCGGCAGCAGCATCGCCGGCGGCATCGGCACCCGGTGCGTCCGCACCGCCACAGGCCGTGAGCGCACCCGCCACGATCGCGATCGTGGCAATTCCCATATGACGACGAAGAAGGAAGACCAACTGCATGAAGACGTCCTCGATTGTGATGTGCGGCGCGATGACGGCCATCGTGGCCTGCACCCCGCCGTCGGAAACCGTTTCGATGTGCCCCGACCCCGCGGCTCTCGTGGGAGACACCGAAGGGCCACTGGCCCACGTTCGCTACCTCGCCGACGACGCCCTCGAAGGGCGAGAGGTCGCGAGCCAGGGCGAGCGCTGCGCGGCCGAATACATCGCCGCCCGTTTCGAGGCGGCGGGCCTTCAGCCGGCGGGCGATTCCGGCACCTGGACGCAAGCCTTCGCGGTCCGGGCCGGGAGTCGACCCGGAGACGATAATGCGCTCGTCGTGGGCGGAGAAGACTTGGCTGTGGGCGAGGACTGGACGCCGTGGGGATTCTCGGGCACGGGCCGGGTCGAGGGCACGCTCGTCTACGCCGCCTCGGGGCTCTCGCGGGACACATCGGGAGCCGCGACGGCCGAGGGTCAGGTGTCGGTGTCCGGCCGGATCGCGGTGATCGAAGCCGCCACCGAGGGCGCACCCGCGGGCAGCTTCCAGACCGACCCCCACTTCAAGGCGTCGGTGGCTCGGGGACGCGAGGCCGCCGCGGTCGTTCTGCTCCTCGAGGAGGGCGAACCACTGCCCTCGATGGACCGCGAGCGCCGGCCCTTCGTCGGGGTGCCGGTCGTCGCCGTACGGGGCCCGGCCGCCGAGAGCCTTCGCGAGGCCGCCCGCGCCGAGGCTACGGCGAGTATCACCACCACCGTCGAGCCCCGCATGGGTGAGGCGTTGAACGTGGTGGGCCTCCTGCCGGGCAGCGATCCGGACCGCGCGGACGAGGTCGTCGTCGTCGGGGCGCACTACGACCACCTCGGGTGGGGTGGCGACGGTTCGCTCGCGCCGGACGCGATCGACATCCACAACGGTGCGGACGACAACGCCAGCGGCACCGCCGCCCTGATCGCGGTCGCCGAGGCGCTGGCCGACGGGCCGGCGCCCGCGCGCCCCGTGCTCTTCCTCGGCTTCTCGGGCGAGGAGAAGGGCCTGCTGGGCAGCGCCCACTACGTGAGCGACCCCACGGTCGCGCTCGACGACGCGGTCGCCATGGTGAACATGGATATGATCGGCCGCCTGCGAGAGAACACCCTCACCGTCTTCGGCATGGTGACCGCGCCCGAGTGGGAGCCGCTGCTGACCGACCTGAACGCCTCGCAGCCCATGCCCTTCGAGCTGGCCCTGATTCCCGACGGCTTCGGTCCCTCGGACCACAGCTCGTTCTACGGCGCGGGAATCCCGGTCCTGCACTTCTTCACCAATACGCACACCGACTACCACCGGCCCGAGGACGACTGGGACACGATCAACGCGACCGGGCTCGAGCGGATCGCCGACTACGTGGGCGAGGTGACGACCGCAGTGGCCGGCGCCGGCGTGCAGGTGGCCTCACTGACCCCGGTCGAGAGCGAGCC
>JAHHMJ010000410.1 GCA_018678395.1 Gemmatimonadota bacterium
GACCTGTGGTTCGTAGTGTGTCCGGTCAACGGGTTTCCCACGTGTCGAGAGGTTGATGATGAACTGGTCCTGGGCGTTTCCCTTCGATTTCGCGGGCTTTGGCGGCGACGGTCCCCGCTCGCAGCGCCGCGGGCCGCGGCGCGGTTTCTTCCGGTCGGGCGAGGTGCGCCTGGCGCTCCTGTCGTTGCTGGACGAGGCCCCGGGCCACGGCTACGACCTGATGAAGCGCCTGGAAGGCCGCTCCGGTGGGCTCTACAAGGCCAGCGCCGGTACCGTCTACCCGGTGCTTCAGCAGCTCGAGGACGAGGGCAGAGTCCGCTCGCACGAGGAGGACGGGAAAAAGGTGTACCACATCACGGACGAAGGTCGCGCGGAGGTTCGTGGGGCCGACGACCGGGTGTCGGGGATCTGGTCCCGGGCCGATCGCTGGAAGGAGTGGGGATGCCGCATGGGGCCGGACACCGTGGGCATCGCCATGGCGATGGGACGACTCGCCCGATCGGCGTTCACGGTGGGTGCGGACACCCAGAAGGTGGCCGACGAGGTCACCGACATCATCGAACGGGCTCGGCGGGACATCGAGGCGATGGCCGAGACCAGGGCGGAGGCGAAGGCCGGGCGCTGACGGCCGGCGGCTCCGGGTCGGGCCTCAGCCGCCGGTCCCGGTCCCGGTCGCGCCGGAGTTCAGCCGGTGTCGAAGCGTCGTGATGCGCGCGGGGTCGATGCGACAGCAGCCCCCCACGACCCGAGCGCCGATCTCCACCCACGCGGGCGCGCCTGCGAGCCACTCCTCCGTCGCGGCCGGGCTCCCCCAGCTGCGCGTGTCGACCGCGTAGTCCCCGCCGCCGTTCGGATAGGCGATCAGCGGCTTGGAGCTGTGGCGGCGGAGCTCGCGCAGGATGGGTGCGATCGCGTGGGCGTCGGTGCAGTTGGCGCCGATGGCGACCAGGTTCGGGACGGTGTCGGCGCGTCGCGCGACCTCCGCGATCGGCGTCCGGTCGCGGAGGTGGGTGGCGTCGTCGCAGCTGAGACTCAGCCAGGCCGCCTTGCTCGGCGTCTCCTCCATGAGACCGAGCAGTACATGGACTTCCACGCCCGAGGGGATGGTCTCACAGGCGAGGAGCTCGGCGGCGGTGTCGGCGAGGATGCGCCAACGCGCCCGGTGGAACTCTCGCAGACCATCGGGCCCGACGGGGTAGCGCCCGGTGTATTCCGACCCGTCGGCGAGAAATGCGCCGTACGGGCCCACGCTCGCGGCCACGAGCGGGCTCCGTCGGCCGTCGCGATTCGCCGCCTCGCTCCAGAAGCCGTCGCGTGCCTCGAGCGCCAGTTCCACCGAGCGTCGCAGGGCCGCCGCGGCTTCGTGCCGACTCAGTCCGCGCGCCTGGAAGCCCTCCACACTCGCCTGATAGCTCGCCGTCGTGACGATGTCCGCGCCGGCGGCCAGGAAGTCACGATGCGCGGCCCGGATCGCCGCCGGGTCCTCGAGCAGGACGCGGGCCGACCAGAGCGGGTCGTCGAGGTCGAACCCCCGGGACTCGAGGGTCGTCGCGAGGCCGCCGTCGAGGATCCACGGTGGATCCTGGGCCGATGTGGGAAGGAAGGGGTTCTGCGCCATGCGTTGCCGGGACCTTGCTGACGATCTCATGCGGATTGGCGGGCCGCCGAGCGCGCCTTCGAAGACGAGCGGAACAGGACGGCGCCCGACGAGCGTGGGAGGGTCGGTACGGCTCTGCAAGGCCGGCCGCACACCTCGAGGTCTTGCCCGCCGACGGGAGCGCCGTCTACCGTTGTCGCGTCGGCCTCCGGCCGATGCAGCCCACCGGTGCTCTCGAAGGAGGTCGTTGCTTGAAACTCTTCGTTCGTTCGGCGGTTCCGAGCCGCGCCACTGTCCGCCGGGCCTCGCTGCCGCTCATCGCCGTATTGTTGGCCTCGACTTCGGGGTGCTACAAGTACCTCCCGGCTCAGACCGATCCCGCCCCGCCTACGGGCGAAACGGTGCGGCTGGTGGTGACACGTGAGGGTGCTACCGATCTCGCGGCGATCACCGACCTGAACACCTCCATCCCGCGTATCGAGGGCAGGCTCGAGAGCCAGGAGGGAGGAAGTTTCATGGTCCGGGTCCCACAGGGCGCGGTCGAGAACGGCGTGTTCAGCGACATCGGTCAGGTGCTCCGGGTGCCGACGAGTCAGATCCTCAGCGTTGAGATTCGCAAACTCGATCCCGTGATGACCGGGCTGCTCGTCGGTGCGGTCGGCGCGGGGAGCACGCTGCTGCTGCTGAAGATCATCGACTCCGTCGGTGGAGGAGTGGGGCGCGACAATCCCGACCCGGTCCTCCAGATGCGGATTCCCTTCGGGTTCGGCTTCGGCCGGTCGAGGTGACGGCGGCGCCCTGAGGTCGAGCCGCGACCAGGACCACCAAAGAGAAGCGGGGCAGGGG
>JAHHMJ010000050.1 GCA_018678395.1 Gemmatimonadota bacterium
CCGCACCGGTGTCCCGGTGGCGCGTCGGGAAGTCGTGGTCTCGGCCCTCGATCCGACCCTGCGCGACCACCCCTACCTGTACATGACCGGGCACGGCAACGTGCGGTTCACAGCGCAGGAGCGAGCGGCCCTCCGCGAGTACCTGCTGGACGGGGGCTTCCTGCACGCCGACGACAACTACGGACTCGACGAGTCCTTCCGGCGCGAGATCGCCGCGATCTTCCCGGACCGCGAACTCGCGGAGCTGCCCCCGGATCACCCGGTCTTCAGGGGGTTGTACACGCTCGAGGACGGTCTGCCCAAGATCCACGAGCACGACGGAGAACGGCCCCAGGCGTTCGGCCTCTTCGAGGACGGCCGTCTCATGGTGTTCTACTCGTACGAGAGCGACCTGGGGGACGGCTGGGAGGACCCCGACGTGCACGACGACGCGCCTGAGATCCGTGAGGCGGCGCTTCGCATGGGGGTGAACCTCTTCCTGTACGTCCTCGGCGGGGGTGGGGCCCGGTGACGCCGCGCGCTCTTTCGGTCGAGGCCGTCCACGCCGACGTGCGGCGGCTCCTGGACGGCCGGCTGCGGCGGGTCGCGGGGTCCGGAGCCGTCGTCGTGCTCGCCTGGGGCCTTCTGTTGGCCTGGCTGGGTGCCCGGTTGGACGGGAGCGCGTCGTCCTGGCCGCTCGCGGTCGACCTCCTCATGGTCGGCGCGCTCGGCGTGGGTTTCTGGGCGTTTCGAAGGGTCCGGGCACGCACCCTCGACTCCGCCGCGATCGCGCGCGGGATGGAGCGTGCGGCCGGACTGCCCGACGGGCTCGTCCGCAGTGGCCTGGAGCTGGGCCGAGGCCTCCCGTCGGGTGTGTCCTCGTCGCTCGCCGGGATGGGGGTACGGCGCCTGGCGGCGCGGCTGGATGCGCCGGTCGAGACCCTGGCCGGAGCAGCGGGGCGGGACCTCGCGATCCTGCTTCGCCGCGTCGCCGGGGCCGCGGTGGTGCTGGTCCCGCTGGTCGCGGCGCTCGCGGTCCTGTCGCCGGACCGGGCGCGGGCGGGCTGGAGCGGGCTGTTGTCGCCCGTGTCCACGTGGCGCGGCCCGTCGCGGCCGCCCCTCCAGGTATCTCCTGGTGACGTCGAGCTGGTGCGGGGCGCCCCGCTGGAGATTCGGGTCGCCGCCGTGGCGCGCGACAGCGTCACGCTGCGGTGGCAGTCGGCCGGAGATGTGGCTCGGACCCGGGCGCTCCCGGTCGTCGACGGGGTGGCGAACCACCGGTTCGACGCCGTCACCGCGGACATGGTCTATCGCCTGGAGGCCCCGGACGGAGCCCGCTCCGAGGACTTCACCGTCACGCCCCGGGACCCGCTCTTCGTCAGCGACGTCCAGGTGCGACTGCTCTTCCCCCCGCACACGGGACGGCTGGAGGAAGAGTACCGAGGGGACGTACCCTCGCTGCGCATCCCCGTGGGCACGCGCATCCTCGTGGAGGGTCACGGGAGCCGACCGCTCGGGTCGGCCTCGCTGACGCCCGTGTCCGTGGACTCCCTCGGGGTCGAGAGCGCTCGAGCCGGAGAGCCCGTCGAGTTCGCGCTGGACGGAGCGGGCTTCAGCGGTGGGTGGGCCCCGCGGCGGGGGGGCGTCTGGTCCTGGAGCTTCACGGATGCGAACGGAGAGGCGGCCGAGCTCCGTCCCGGACCGCTGGAGCTGGCGTTGATTCCGGACGGCGCGCCGACTGTGGCGATCACCTTCCCGTCGGCCGACACGCTGCTCCCGCTCAACCTCCGGCAGCCGCTCGTCGTCCAGGCCTCGGACGACTACGGGGTGGCTTGGATGGAGCTGGTGGCCTGGCGCGTTACGGCGCTGGGCGAGGCGCGGGAACCGGTCACGCAGCGGCTGGATCTGGGCGACAGTCGGGTGGTGTTGGCGCGGCCGCTGATGGATCTGTCGAGCTGGGGCCTCATTCCGGGCGACGAGGTTCGCTACTTCGTCCGCGTCGTCGACAACGCGCCGGCGGGCCAGGAAGCCCGCTCGGTCGAGCACGTCCTGCGCATGCCCGAAGCGTCCGCGCTCCAGCGGGAGGCCCAGAATCGCCTCGACCAGGCGGCCGAGGAGCTCGCCGCCCTCGCCGAAGAGACGCGGCGCTCCGCCGAGGAGACCCGCGAGCTCGAGCAGCGCGCGCGTGCACCGGACCGCAGCGCGGACGAGACGCCGACCCGATCCGGAGACGAGTCGGTCGCCTTCGAGGAGCGGGAGGGACTCGATGCGGCCCTCGAGGAGCAGCGCGAACGCGCAGCGCAGGTCGATTCGTTGCGCCGTGAGCTCGGCCAGATGTCCGAGACGCTGTCCGAGGCCGGAGCCCAGGACGAGGGCCTGCGGCGCGATCTGGCCGACCTCCAGGACCTGCTCGAAGAGCTGGCCGGACCCGAGATGGAGGCGAGGCTCGACGAGCTCGCCGAGCGGATGAGCGACCTCGACCGTCGGGAGGCCCAGGAGGCGCTCGACGACCTGGCCAGCGAGGAGGAGCAGTTCCGCGAGCGGCTCGAAGAGGCGCTCGAGCGCATGAGGCGTGCGGCGGCCCAGCAGGACTTCCGCTCGACCACCCAGGAGGCCGAGGAGCTCGCCGAACAGGAGCGCGCGCTCGCCGAGGCGATGCAGGAAGAGCCGTCCGGGGAGCGTGCGGAGCAGCAGGACGCGCTTCAGGCCGAGGCGGAGGCCATGGACGAGAGCATGGAGGCACTGGCCGAGCGCCTCCGTGAGCTCGGCGAGGATCAGGCCGCCGACGGAGTCGAGCAGGCGCGGGCCGAGGCGCAGGCGGCGGCGCAGTCGATGAGCGAGGCGGCCCAGAGTGCCCGCTCCGGCGAGGCGCAGCAGGCGGGGGAGCAGGGGCAGCAGGCCGCCTCGGCGATGGACGAGGCGGCGCGCGAGATGATGGAGGCGCAGCAGCGCATGATGCAGGAGCGCGCCCAGGCCTTCCAGCAGGCGCTGGAGCAGACCTCGCAGGACGCGCTCTCGCTGGCCCGTCGGCAGGCGGAGATCCGCGAGGCGATGCAGGGCGCCAATCCGGAGGCGATGGCCGAACTCCGGGGCCAGGCCGCCGGCCTCGGCGAAGGGGCTCGGACGATGGCGGAGAACCTCTCCATCGCCGCGGAGGCGGCGCAGGCCGGCGGGGGGGAACGCCCCGTGTCCGAGGCCCTCGGGCAGGCCATGGCGTCCCTCGAGCAGGTCGTGTCCGCCCTCGATCGACCGTCGGGGCGGACGCTGTCGCCG
>JAHHMJ010000435.1 GCA_018678395.1 Gemmatimonadota bacterium
GCCACGATCCGGGCCGCCGAGCTGCTCGGGATCGCCGACGACACGGGCCACCTCCGCCCCGGTGCGCGAGCCGACATCGTCGCGGTCGAAGGGGATCCGCTCGGCGACCCCTCCGTGCTCACCGAGATCGACTTCGTGATGAAGGAGGGGCAGGTGGTCCGAAGCCCGTCGGCTCGCTAGTCCCCGAATTGCCACGATGGCCCGCCCACCCCGCCACAACGTCTACGTCGTCCTCCTGGACGAAGCGGTCTGGCACGACCGGCGCTTCCGGGACGCCAATCCCCAGCGGCGGCCCGGCGCGCCCTGCGTGTACGTCGGCATGAGCGGGCTGACTCCCGATCAGCGCTTCCAGAACCACAAGGCCGGGGTCCGATCGAACCGCTACGTGCGGCGCTTCGGGAGACACCTCGTGCGCGACCTGTACCGACACCTCAATCCCATGACCTACCGTCAGGCCGAGGAGTGGGAGGTGAAGCTCGCCGAAAGCCTGCGGCGGCGCGGCTACGCCGTGTGGCAGAACTGAGCGAGAACCGCCGTCAGTCCCGGAGGCGCTTGCAGAGATCCAGGAACGCCGCCCGGGCCGCGCCGTCGGTCTCGATCTGCTCGTAGAAGGGCAGCAGATAGTCCCGCAGTCCCTCACGCTCGCCCTCGTCCAGCGGTTCGAAGGCGTCGATCAGTGCCATCGTCGCCTCGCGGGCGGCTCGGAACTCGGCGACGATCGCCTCGGCGACGCCGGGGGGGCGACACCATCCCAGATAGCGCCGTTCTCGCACCGAGCGGATGCCGATCTCGGGATCGGGCGAGGCGTAGGGCGCATCGACCAGGCCGGAGAAGTCGAAGTCGAAGGGCACGGCCACGGCGCCGATCGGGCTCTCGATGATCTGGACGTTGTGTCCCTGCACCTCCGACCAGTCGGTGTTGCCGATGAGGTACTCGAAGACGGCTACGCGCGCCGCCGAGACCGGATCGAACACCCGCGCCGGGAGGTTCTCGTCGCCCTCGAGGTCGAACGCCGCTCCTCCCAGCCGTGCGGCGAGCGCATCGTCGTCCTCGATCAAGAAGCCCCAGTCGGTCCAGGTGTCGAGTTCGCCCGACGTGTCGCGATAGGTGATGCGGGCCAGGCGCACGGCGAAGGCTCGGTCCGTCACGAGCCGCAGGATCCGGTAGGCGAGATACTCACGCAGGACGAGGATCGAATACGACTCCCGACCCGGGCGGCAACTGCCCACGATCTTCAGCTTGTCCTGCCCGTCGAACACCGATCCTTCCACGGCGCTGCGCGGCAGGTTCAGGCGCAGCGGCGGGAAGAGGCAGTTCGCCCGGGAACGCCGGAAATTGCCCCGGGTGCGGAGCTGGGCGTCGAAGGCCTGCACCGGTCCGTCTCGGTCGGTCAGGATCACCTGCGCGTGCCGCTCGGGCGGGTCTTCGCCCCGATCCCGTTCGAGCTGCAGGAAGTCGGCGAGGAGCGTGATCTCGATGGGATCGTCGGCAGCGAACAGGGGGGGCATCTCCTGCGCGTGTGCGGCCCCGCCGGCGAGCGCCCACGGCACGGCGACGGCCATCGCCATACCCCGGTACGACCAGCGGCTCCTGGTCGCATGCCCCATCCGTTTCACGGCGCCCCCTCGTCGGTGCCCGAGCGGTCCAGCTCGTGCCATCGCGTTCGTCTTCAATATAGTGCGCAAGACGGGTACCCGAGGGCCACCTTCGGAACGCGCAGCGGCCTCGGGGGGTTTGAACGACCCGCCGATTCGTCGGCGCTCGCGACCCTCCCGTCGCCCCCTATTGGCCCGTACGCGCCTCGCTGCCGCTGATGTTTCCCCGCCCGTCTCTCGCCGGTCTACTCCCGGCCGCGATCCTCATCGCCGGCGCCTCGGGCGTCCTCACGGCTCCGGGCGCGGCTCAGGGCCCGGTGCCCGTGCCCGGGCCCAGCGACGCCACGTCGGCGACCGTCTTCCTGGTCGGGGACGCCGGAGTGATCAACGACGAGCGGACGCTGCTTCTCGAGCATCTCGGTCGGGCGGCGGACTCGATCCAGCGCACCGCACCGGACCGGCCCACGGCGACGGTCTTTCTCGGAGACAACATCTACGACGAGGGCATCCGGCCGGATCATCGCGCCGAGGACATCGGCATCCTCGTCGAGCAGGTGACGCTCGGCGGACTCGGCGGCGCCATGCCGACCTACTTCATCTCCGGCAATCACGACTGGGGAGACGGCGGCGACGGCAACGAGGGACTCGATCGAGTCGAGGCCCAGCGCATCGCCCTGGACTCGCTCGGCGCGGCCGCCGGACGGGTCGCACGTCTGCTCCCCGCACCCGGCTGCCCGGGCCCCGAGACCGTCGACCTCGGCCGCTCGCTCCGCATGGTCTTCGTCGACACCGAGTGGATGATCCGGCGCGCCGAGAGCTGCGGCGAGAATCCTCGCGCCACGCTGCTCGGCGGTCTGACCCGTGAGCTCGGCTCGGCCCGCGACCGCCCGGCGCTGATTCTCGCGCACCATCCCCTCGAGACCGGTGGTCCCCACGGCGGTGGCGGCAGCCTGCTCGACCAGATCTGGAAGTGGCTGAGTCGCGGCCGGCAGGATCTGGGATCCAGCCGGTACGACGATATGGTCGACGACCTGATCGATGCGGTCGGCATCTCCGATCACGATCGGGTGATGATCGCCTCGGGACACGAGCACTCGCTGCAGGTGATCGACGTCGAGGAGGACGGTGTCGATTTCGTGCAGATCGTGAGTGGATCCGGAGCCAAGCTCTCCAGCGTCGACGACCGGGACGGCACCCTCTTCGCCGCCAAGCGCCGGGGCTACGTCAAGCTCGACGTCGATGGTCCGTCGGTGCGGGTCACCGCATTCGGGCTGGAGGACGGCGAGGTGCGCGAGCTGTGGACCGGCTCGCTCTTCCCCGCGACGCCGCCCCCGTCCGCGGGCTCGTGACGCAGGTTCGTGACGCGGCGCGGCTGCCGCGCCGTCGATCCTACATTCCGCTGCCGAGCACGCTGCCCGTGAGCTTCTCCTGCTCCATGTGGTACGCGACGCAGACGACCTCGCGATCGTCGAGTTCGTCCCACGAGCCCTGAGTGGGCGTCATGGGGTAGAACATCAGGATCGAGTCCTCGTAGTCGGCTCCGATGGCGGCGGCGAAGCGCTCCCGGCAGCCGGCGCCCGCGGTCTCGTTGACCGCCTCGTCTCCGGGCCACGCGTCGTCCACCAGGTCGAAGAGCGCGTAGACCTCGTTGTCGTGGGGCTCGCTGCAGGGGATGCCGCCGACCTCCATGACCTCGCCGTCGTCCGCGTCGTCGAAGCAGTCCCCGATCTGGATCGAGAAGACGGAAACGTCGCCGGCCTCGGAGATGGCTCCCGACTCGTCCCGCTGTGCGTCGCATGCAGCGAATACGACGAGCGCGAGCAGTCCGAGGAACGGGTGGGCGAAGGATCGGACGAACATCGCGAGGCTCCGGTGCATGCGGGACTGGGGGATCGCGGCTGAACCTACGCGCCCGAACGACCTACCGCACGATGAACGGCGCGCTGGTCGACATCCCTCCGACGATCAGCCGGATCTGCGTCGTCCCGACCCTCAGGCTGAGGAGGTCCGCAACGGGCCCGAACGGGTTGCCCACGAAGCCGATCCTCTCGTCGACGAACTTCCACGAGATGCGGAATCCCTCGGGGGACATCTCGTTGCCCAGAGCATCCAGGAGTACGGCCCTCACCCGAGGCCGCTCACGGACCCCGATCTCGATCCGGTCCGGAACGATGCGGATCTGCGCGAGCCCCGGAGGCTGCACGAACACGGGCGCCTGTTCGACCCCCCGTCCCAGCCGTGCCACCAGCACCGCGTCACCCAGCCCGTTCGCCGTCACCCGACCTTCGCCGGCATCGGCGTCGAGGGTGGCCACGCTGCCCGGCGCGCTCAGCGTCCACTCGACCCGTTCGACCCGGTCCAGGAGCTCGACGCCCCGCTCGCTCAGCGGCACCGCGGTGAACACGGCCGTCTCGCCCGCCGAGATGTGAACCGAGTCCGGCTGCACGTCGAGCGTCTCGACCCACTCGGGCACGAAGCTCTCGCAGGCGCCCGTCGCGACGACCAGCGCCAGCACCACTCCGGCGACCCGCAGTCCCCGGGGCCTCATCGCGGTCCTCATCGCGGTCCTCATCGTGCACCTCCACCGAACGTCACCCGGGCACCGAACTGCACCTGCCATTGGGATTCGGGCGACAACACGCTCCACGGATCGGCCAGCGAGATCTCGTCGTCCGCGCCCCGGCTCGGGATCACCGATCCACCCCAACGCACGGGCCGCGACCCGCAGTCCACGCACTCCTCGAGCAGCGGCACCGCCGACGGAATGGTCTCGCGGCGTCCCCAGGACCCGTTCACCAGGTTCAGCACGTTGACGAGATCGCCCTCGAGCCGCACCTCGGTGGCGCCGAATCGCAGCGTCTGGGCCAGCCGCAGGTCGAGGTTGTTCTGCCAGGGGGCCCGGCACGAATTGCGGTCCATGATCGT
>JAHHMJ010000303.1 GCA_018678395.1 Gemmatimonadota bacterium
CCCCCCACGACGGGGGAGGCCGTGGGGGCATGGAGGCGGCGGGAGTCGAACCCGCGTCCGCGAATGGATTCGTTCGAGCTTCTACGTGCGTAGAGCGCTGTAGATCTCGCTTCGGGCAGCCAGCGAACAACCGCACCTCAGCCAGTCGTCTGAAATCTCACCGCCGATGGGACGACACCACCGGCAAGCCAGCCCGACTCATCGTCGTCTGCAGGAGCCGCCTCGGGCGGGCAACTCAGGAGACGGGCACGTAAGGGTTACTTACGCAGCCAGCGCCAGATCATTGTTGGCAGCTATAAGGTTTTCCGAGGATTTACGAGGTTCGGGACCTCGGCACGCTACTCGACCTTCACCAGACACGTCGAAGCCGTGACGCCCCCAGTGTTCTTTCAAACAACTCCTATCTAATACTCGGACGCGGACGCGAGGATCCGAACTCGCGGGATTGCGAGGACATTCACGAAGGACGCCGCGACCGGCGCGGAGACGAATGCGGGCGTCGAGTTCTTCGCATAATTCCGGGATGAACGTGGACTCTGCGCCCAATTCTCGCCCGAGATCCCACCTTTTTCCCGGATAGGCGGGAAGAAGGTGCATTCCGAGGCTCGCGGCTGCTCCAAGAGCCACCTTCGTCCCGCCACGGTCGTCCCGCCGCAGTCCCGCCACCTTCGTCCCGCCGCAGTTCCGGCACGGTCCTCCCGCCCCTGCTGCCTCCCCGTTATCGGTCGGAGGCGAGGAGGCAGCCGGGGTCGCAGCCGGGGACGGAGCCGACGCCCCGTTCCGCCGCTCGCTTCAGGCCAGGACCGTCCGCGGCTCTACGCCGTCGGCAAGCGAGCCCTCGTCGACCGGACGGTCGGCCCAGCCGCGGTCTCGCGCCTCTACGAGGTACCGCTCGAGGTGTTCCTGCATGTCGTCCAGCGAGTTCACCTGGAAGAGCACCTGCCGCAGCGCCTTGCCGTTCGGCAGGCCCTTCGTGTACCAGCCGAGGTGCTTGCGGAACTCCTTCACCGCTCTCGCGGAGTCGGACTCGTAGGCCACCGCGTTGCGCGCGTGCTCGAGGCACACCTGGAAGCGCTCCTCGACGGTCGGTCCGGGCGGAATCGGCAGGCCATCGAGCGCCGCCCGCGCCTGCTTGAAGAGCCACGGATCCCCGTGGCTGCCCCGTGCGATCATGACGCCGGCGCAGCCGGTCTCGTCTCTCATGCGTCGGGCGTCCTCGCCCGTCCGGACGTCGCCGTTGCCGACGACCGGGACGTCGAGCGCCTCGGTGATGGCCGCGATCTCCTCCCAGCGCGCCGAACCGGAATACATGTCGGCACGGGTCCGGGCGTGCAGGGTGACGACCTGGGCACCGGCGTCCTGACACCGCAGCGCGATGGTCACGGGGTCGCGCGAGCGCTCGTCGAAGCCGCTGCGGATCTTCGCGGTGACGGGCAGCGGGGTGGCCGCATCGACGGCGCGGATGATCGAGACGACCAGATCGAGGTCGCGCAGACAGCCGCTGCCCCCGTTCCGCTTGACGATCTTCTTGACCGGACAGCCGAAGTTGATGTCGACGAAGTCGGGTCCGAAGGTGTCGGTGACGAAGGCGGCCGCCTCTCCCATGGCCCTCGGGTCGGCCCCGAAGATCTGGACCCCGATCGGACGCTCCTCCTCGTCGAACCGGAGGTAGTCGAGGGTCCGCTCGTTGCCCCGGATGATCCCCTCGGCGCTGACGAACTCGGACACCACGACGTCGGCGCCGAAGCTCCGGCAGAGCCGGCGGAACGGCGACTCGCTCACCCCGGCCTGCGGGGCGAGAAAGAGCGGCGTGGTGGTGCCTCGGAAGAGGCTCAGGTAGCGCGAGTCCATGGGTCGAAGCTACATCGGGCTCCGGGGGGCGTGAAGTCGCTGGGACGACGCGATGCTTCATCCCGCGGCCCCGATCGAATAGACTACGAATTCACTGGTTCTACCCGCTGCCGCTGCTTCGGAGTCCGACACCGATGAAACTGAGGGATTTCTTCACGACCGCGAGCGTGAGCCTCGACCTGCAGTCGTCGACCAAGGAAGACCTCCTCAAGGAGCTCGTCGCGCTGCTGGAACTCGACCCGAAGTCCGAGGCGATCCTGGTGAAGACGCTGAAGCGGCGGGAGAACCTCGGGAGCACGGGGATCGGCAAGGGCATTGCGATTCCCCACTGCCGCTCTCTCGTCGTCGGCCGGTTGCGGCTCGCCTACGGTCGCAAGCCCGACGGCGTGGATTTCAACGCCATCGACGGTCAGCCGGTCCACAATCTCTTCCTCATCGTGGCGCCGCCGCTGGAGGTCTCGAACCAGTACCTCCCGGTTCTGGGCAAGATCGCCCAGTTCGCGAAGGACGCGGAGGTGCCGGGCCGACTCGCGGAGATCGAGTCGCCGGAGGAGTTCCTGAGCCTGCTGGAAGAAAAGGCGCCCTGAGCGCGTGAAAAAAGGCGGCCCCCCGGGGGTTCCGGAGAAAGGCCGCCTCGCGCTCCACGGGAAGAGTTCCCCGCGCTACTTGGTGACGAACATCCGCATGACCTTGCTGCGACCGTTCACCGTGATCTGGCAGAAGTAGACTCCGGACGCCACCTGGCGACCAGACGAATCACGACCGTCCCAAAAGGCCTCGTACACGTCCGATCGCGTGTACTCGAGCTGATTGAGGGGCACGCCCTCCCCTGCCGGGTGGCGAAGCGCCACCGGCGAGGCGACCAGCTGCTTCAACTGGTTGTAGATCCGAATCGTCACGACCGCGGGGCGGCCGTCCCGAAACAGCCCCTCGTTGAGGGCGAACGGGATGGTCGTCTCGGGATTGAACGGATTCGGGTAGTTGGACCTGAGTTCGAAGTCCTGCTGTCCAGACGACCCGCCACCCACCTCCTGGGCGGAGGCGGGTACCGAAGCGATGCCGATGATGGAGAGGAGGACCAGCGAGACGCGAAGGAGGCGTCTCATCGCGGCCTCCGCACAGTCCTGTCTGTGCCGTAGAAGTGGATCGAAACGACGACTCCCGTCGAGATTCGAGGACGTGGGTTCGGAGCCGAACCCTCATATCGCATAGTACGCGGCCCCGTCGCCCAGGGTCAAGCGAATGAGGTCGCTCACCCTGTGGAATTCTACAGCGATCGGCGGTCGGGGGTCCGTCCGGTCAGTCCGCGACCCGCCGTCCGGTCAGTCGGCGACCCGCCGCCCGTCGCCGGTGCGGATCGTCACGCCCTCGCGGTCCATCCAGGCGAGGATCGGCAGCAGGTGCCGGCGCGTGACCGGGACGGCCTCGCGGAAGTCCGCCGGCCCGAGGTCTTCGCGACCCGCGAGCTCGGCGCGCACGGCGTCGACGACGTCCGCCAGCGTCGGGGCGTCGATGTAGATCTCGTGCTCGAGCTGGACCAGCACGCCGTCTCGCACCAGACCCTCGAGGAGCACCGGGAAGACCGGGTCCTCGCGGAGCTCGGGATCCAGCTCGGGGATGAACGGCGGCGTCGGACCGGCCTCGCGGAAGGTGGTGGTGACCGCCTGCCGCAGCCGCTGCTGCGCGTCGGACAGGGTCGGACGGAATCCCGTTCGCGAGACGACGCCCCGCTCCACGACCAGCAGTCCGTCCCCGCACGCCCGGTCGAGGGCGAGGTCGGCGAGGCCCGGTGCGGCGTGAGAAGCGAAGCGCGCCCGCAACGCTTCGACCGGGATCCCGGGCCGGTAGGGCTCGGCCTCGTGCACCGCATCCACGGCGTCGACCAGGGTCGTGACGCCGTCGTCGATGACGCCGCCTGCGACCCAGCGGCCGGCCGCGGTCGGGGACGCGCCCTGGCCGGCGAGCTCCGTCAGGGCCGCCGCAACGATCGACGGCACACGGCCCGATCGGAGCGGGATCTCGACCTCGGGTACGCCGCCCGGTCCGGCGATTCCGAGCACGGCGCGCACGGCATCGGCGCCGGTACCGTCGAGCAGCTCGGCGAACCCCTGGTGCTCGGGACGCGTTGCCCGCCCCCGCTTCGGGGCCGGGGCCTCGGCGACGCGGATGCCCGCGATGGTGGTCACCGGGGAGTAGGATCGCAGGACGCCGGCGGCGCCGACGCGGGGGGCGACCGGCGACTCCAGCCGGAGCTGCCCCCAGCCGGCGGTACCGGGTGCGATCTCGTCCCGCCCGAAGAGAACCACACGGGCCATCACCTCGGCGGTCCCGAGATGGACCCGCACGCGTTGGTTGTGCGCGAGGGTCCATCCCGTGGCGGGGAGCACACGGATCTCCACGGTGACCATGCCGGAGGGCTGCCACTCCGTCCCCCCGACCACGACGTCGCCGCGCGCGACGCCCCCGCGATCGATGCCGTCTCCGGTGAGGGCCACCGCGACCCGGGACCCGGCCACGGCCCGATCGACTTCGACGCCGTGCACCTGGAGGCCGCGCACCCGCGCCGACCGATCGGCGGGCAGCAGCCGCACGCGGTCGCCGACGCGAAGCGCGCCCGACACCAGTGTGCCGGTGACCACCGTCCCCGTGCCACGAACCGTGAACACCCGGTCGACGGGAAGCGCGAGCAGGTCGTCCGCCGCCTCCGGTCGTTCCCGGGCCAGGGCGAGGAGCCGATCGCGCAGCGCTTCGATCCCCTCCCCCGTGCGCGACGACACGCGCATCACGGGGGCCTCGTCGAAGCCGGCCGCCCGGACGGTGTCGCGCACGTCGTCCTCGACGAGCTCGGTCCACTCGTCATCGGCGAGATCGATCTTGGTGAGGGCGACCACGAGCCGGGAGACCCGCAGCAGCGACAGGATGGACAGATGCTCCCGGGTCTGCGGCATCACCCCTTCATCGGCCGCCACCACGAGCAGCGCCATATCCATCCCGGTGGCGCCGGCCAGCATGTTGCGCACGAAGCCCTCGTGACCCGGCACGTCGACGACACCGAGCCGGACTCCTTCGCCGGCCAGCTCGGCGAACCCGAGGTCGATCGTGATGCCGCGCTCCTTCTCCTCCTTGAGGCGGTCGGTGTCGACACCCGTCAACGCGCCGACGAGGGCCGTCTTGCCGTGATCGATGTGACCGGCGGTTCCCAGGATCGCGGTGCGGTCGCTCACGTCGCCTCCGGCGGGAGGAGCGCGGCCAGGATCCGGAAGGTGTCGAGCGGGCGACTGCCGGCGACGTGGTACGTGATGAAGTCGCTGAGCAGTTGCAGATGCGCCCGAGGACGCTCCAGATCGTCGGGAATCGCGCCCGCCAGAAGAGCCCCCACCTGAAGGCGGGCTCCCGGCCCGATCCTCGGCCCCTCGCCTCCCGTGGCGCAGTCCGCGCAGCGCACTCCACCCTGGGAGAAGTCGAAGCGCCCCATCTCGTCGGGGGCCAGCTCCCGCCCACACAGCGGGCAGCGCTGGAGCTCCGGGCGGTACCCGAGCTCTGCCACCAGTCCCCAGCCCTCTCGCAGGAGCACTCCCGCGATCGCCGCCGGCGGCGTCCCTTCGAGACGATCCAGGGCACCCGCGAGGGCGTCGTAGAGGTCCCCGGCCTCGGCATCGCCGCCGTGCCGCAGCACCAGGTCGGCCAGCACCGAGGCGGCGGCCAGGCGCAGAGGATCGGTCCCCAGACCCCGCCGCGGTGAGACGACGGCGAACTCCTTGTACGTCTGGAGATCCCGGGTGGCCTTGTGATAGAGCGTCAGCCGGCCGGAGGCGAAGGTGGCCAGCCCGTGGCCCCTCTTCGTGGAGCGCACCCCCCGCGCCATCACACCGACGATTCCTCGATCGCGCGTGAGGAAGCGCAGCACCCGGCTCGTCTCTCCGTAGGCGTGGGCCCGCAGCAGGACGGCGTCGGTCGTGGTCACCGCCATGCGCTCGGCTCCCGCGGGCGGCTCATGCCCCTTCGCTGAGGTGGGCCACCTTCGCGGCGCGCTCGCCCTCCAGGCGCGCGCGCTCCTGCGCATCGAGGCCCTCGTCGTCGAGGCGCTGGTCTATGCGCGCGATCTCGAGGAGGATTCGGTTGCGCGCATCGAC
>JAHHMJ010000029.1 GCA_018678395.1 Gemmatimonadota bacterium
CTGCGACCCACGAAAAACGCCCCAGGGCCGCGAAGCCCTGGAGCGTCTCGAGTGCCCCGCCAGGGACTCGAACCCCGAACCTACTGATTAAGAGTCAGTTGCTCTGCCAGTTGAGCTAGCGAGGCGCTTCGGGGTGGCCCCCGAGCCCTCCAATTTACCGAGCGGAGTATCTTCGTCAACCGTCCACGATCGGGAGCGATCGGCAGGTCGGAGGTGACCCTGCCCTCCCCCTAGCCCCCGTCGCCGGCGGGCATGGCGGCCACCTCGGGGCGCAGCACGTCCATCAGGTAGTGCGTGACCGCATCCATCTCCCGAGGCGAGATCCCGGCGACGCCCCACGTCGGCATCCCCTGGACGTGTCCGACGAAGACGCGGTGGAGCACCGAGTCCCGCGCTTCGGCATATTGCCAGGCTGGGGCCACGAGAGACGGGACCTCGAGGCCGCGCCGGGCATCATAGTCGGTTTCTCCGCGGCCCAGCGCACCGTGGCAGTTCCGGCAGTAGGTCGAATACACCACGTTGCCCTCGAGCGCGCGGATCGAATCCGACGGCCAGGCGATGCTGTCGAACAGGGCCATAGAGAAGATCTCGTCGGCCGCTGCGATCCGCGCCGCCCGATCCGGGGGCTCGAACTGCGGCTTCTCGCAGGCGGCCACCGCCACCGTCATCGCGAACGCTACGGCGATCGCAGGCCGGAGGCCCCGGGCTCGCGGGATCACGGACTTCCTCCACCCGCACTGTCTGGCTGCGAGGCACCCTCACCGCCCCCTTCGCCTTCCGCGGGCATCCGGATGAGCGAGGCTCCCGGGGCGAGCTCGCGTGCGCGGGCGAGCGCGTCGTCCGCCGCCGCCGCATCACCCGTCGCGGTGTGGGCCATGTAGAGGCCGAACCATCCCGTCGGATCATCCGGGGCCGACTGGGTGGCTTCCTGGAAACGCGCGATGGCGGTCTCGAAGTCGTCCCGGCGGAAGGCCGCGTTCCCCGAGTCGATCTGGGCGAGCGTCTCGGCCGACAATTCGGCGCGACCGGTCACACCGGGTTCGATCGAATCGGTCCGCTGATCGTCGGGCAGACAGGCGGCCGCCGCCATCACGGCCCCGATCGCCATCACGGGCAGCACCCGTCGCGTGAATCCCAGCACTCCAAGGCTCACGCTCAGCCCCCCAGGGGAGGTCGGATGTGGCATGCGAGGCAGATCCATGGGTTACGCTCCTGCGCCTGAACGGGGTCGAAATCGGGTCCGTGGGGGCTGACCTTGAAGGCTCCGAGCTGGCTGTGGCACTGAAGGCAGTCCCTCTGGGTGTGGCACGATGCGCATTGTTCGAGTCCCTGACGGGCTCCCTGCCCGTGGCGGATGAGCCAGAGGGGCTCCGCGTCATGGTAGCCGGGTCCGAGCCGCCCCGACGAGCCGAAGCCCACCTCGACGTGGCACTGGACGCAAAACGCCGCCGTGTTGTGGCAGGTGCTGCACTCCATCGTCTGGGCGCCGGCGGCGGCCGCATGTCGGAGCGCGAACCCTTGCGGATGATACCCGGGGCTTCGCTGCGCGTCGTGGCAGTCGGCACAGTAGGTCTGCGTGTGGCAGGTGCTGCACGCGTCCGGCGCTGCCGAGGCGAGCACCGTGTGCGCGGTCATGAAGAACGGCGTCTGGTGCGACGTGGGCATCTGCGCCTCGAGTCCGACGCCCGGGGCCCGCACCTGCGGACGCCGGGGCAACGACTGCGCCGAGGCGGGCAGCGGCGCCACGTGGCACGCCGCGCAATCGTCCTGCGTGTGACACGTCGAGCAATCGGCGGTCGCCGGGGCCGGACGCCCGTGCGTGACCTCGAAGACGTCGCTGGTGTGCCCCTCCGGAATGGGGTAGCGCGCCTCGGCCTCGAGCGCCTTCCAGCCGGAGGGCGTGACCGGCAGCGCCTGGATCTCGGCGCGATCTCCACTCACGTGACAGGAGAGGCACCGGTCCTGGGTGTGGCAGGTGGCACAGCGCGCCTCGTCGTTCAGACCGGTGAACCCGTGGTCGAAGAGGAAGGCGTCTTCGCCCACCGCGTGGTCGTCCGGCGTGGGCAGTGAATCGCGCAGCAGATCGCCGCCGGGGACCTCGGCGAGCGTGCGGTGGCACGAGGCGCAATCCTGCCCCTCGAAGTGGGCGTCGGGCTCGTCGTCGTGACAGGAGAGGCAGCGTTCGGCCTCCAGCGGCACGACCTCCAGTCGCTCCCCCTCTTCGGCGACGTGGCAGGACGCACACGCGGCCTCCTCCTCGCCGGCGGCCGCCACGGTGTCCGCGTGGACCGGATGGCTGAAGTCCAGCAACCCCACGGCCCGGACCGGCGGAGCCCAGTCGACCCGCTCCTCCTCTTCGCCGTCGTGACAGCCGTCGCAGGAGGCGGGCTCGGGGTAGTAGGCCGGAACGTCCCCCTCGACGATCCCGGCGTGACAACCGGTGCAGAGCGGGAACAGGCCGTCGTGCGGCAGATGGGGGAAGCTGTCGGCCTCGGCGGCGGGCGACGCCGCGCCGGGCCAAGCCACCCCGTCGAACGCCGGCGCCGAGGTGCCGGACCCGGACAGCACGATCAGTCCCAGACCGACGAGGGCCATCACGAGAGGGAGCCGCAGGGTACCCATCACCGTCCTCCGCGCCGCAAGGCGGGGTCGTCGCCGAAGGAGTAGCGGAGCCCGAACCACCCCCGCGTCTGGTTCCAGACGTCGTCGCTGCCACCCCGCCCCGCATCCTGACGGAGGATCAGGGTGCCGGCATCGACGTGGATTCGGTCCGTGGCTCGTACGTCGAGCGAGGCTCCGCCCCCGAGAGCCCGGCCATCGCCCAGCCGGAACGCCTCGAACTGCTGGAAGGTGGTGCCCGTGAGTCGCAACCGGACGGCCTCGTGCACCTGGAGCCCGACCGCCGCGTCCAGGGAATTCAGGAACGCGGAGTTGCCCCAATCGAGTTGCCACGTCGCCTGAACGTCCACCCGTTCGGCCGGGCGCCAGCGTCCGGTCACCTCGGCCTGATAGCCGCGATCCTCGAGCGGCTCGAAGACGGTGGACACGGAGGCGTCCCCATACTCCCGGGCGGCCAGGGAGACCTCGATGCCGGCGGTGCGCGACATGCCGGCTGCGATCTTGAGGCGAGCCTCTCGGTATGAAACCGGGCTGAAGAACCCCCACACCGTGGACAGCTCGAAGTACGGCACATAGCGACGGGCGGTCACCTCCGCCAGCACACGGCCCTGGAAGAGGGCACGCTGCAGCGAGAGATGCGCCTTGCCGACGCGATCGAACGGAACGTCGTAGTCGGCGGACGCCTCGACGCGCAGGGCACCCGGCAGGAAGGTGGACAGGTCGAGCGCTGCCCGTTCGGCCACGAGTCCAGACCGGTCCGCGATGATCTCACGCTGGTAGCGCAGGCCGACCGCTGTCCGGACGAAACGCGCACCGGCGGCCCCGCCCCACAGGTAGGCCTCCTGGTCGGGCACGAAATCCTCGATGCCGCGCAACGCCTCGCGGCGGGTCTCGTTGAGCCCGCGGGCGAGTGAACGACCCCCGAACGCTTCGGCCCACCAGCCTCCCCCGTCCCAGCGCACCGCCGCTCCGTCGAAGCCGGAGAAGCCGAGCCCCGACGGGGTGTCCTGCCGCCCGAGGCGCAGGCGGAACCGGCTGCGCTGCAGCTGGGCGTAGCCGACCAGAACGTCGAACGGATCGTCGGCGAGCGGCCAGTCCAGGTCCCCGCGCAGGCGGTCGCGCGCTCGCACGAGGCCCGTGAAGCTCAGGCCCGTCATGCCGAGCCCCCAGGCCGTGAAGCCGACGTCCTGCGATCCGACCACGGCCGTCTCGCTGCCCCCGGGGCGCAGGAAGGTACACGGAACCCCGGGCGTACAGCTGACGGGCAGCCCGTCGACCCGCGTGCGACCGTCCACGCCGACCTCGATCTGGTCGGAGGCGACCGTGTCGAGTTGAAGGGGGCGCAGCTCGAAGAAGCGAACCGAACTCGAGGCCCAGCCACGCATGCCCTGCCCCGCCAGCGACGGCGGCAGGAGTGCGATCAACACGGCGGCGAACACCAGACCTCGAAGCATCACGGCGGCCCGGAGTCGGTGAGCTGGTGGCACTCCGCACACGATTCCCCTGGACGGTGGTCGGTCAGATCCTGGTGGCAGACGAGACACGCCTGGTTCTGACGGGGCACCCCTTCGAAGTGCATCTTGGGCTCTTCGTGGCAGCCGACGCCGGTGCACCCGACGTGGTTCTCGACCGTGTGCGCCGACTCCACGGGCAGGGCGTGACACGCCATGCAGGTCACCTCGGTGCCGTGGTGCTCGGTGTGGCACGTCGCGCACGAGGCGGGATCGAACGTCTGGGGCAGACTCTGCTGGTGGCAGTCCGTGCAGTCCGAGTCGGTGTGCACCTCGTGTTCGAACGGCAGGTCACGGCGGAACGGATCATCGACCACCGAGAAGGACACCTGCTGCGACACCGTCGTGGGCGCCACCGCCGCGAGCTCGGTACCGGCGTGGCAGGTCGAGCAATCCTCGGCAGGCGCCTCGGTGTGATGGCAGCTGCGGCAGTCGGCGATCTGTGTCACCGTGATCGCGCCATGGACCTCGGTGCTGACGTGGCACTCCGTGCATTCGACGGCACGGTGCTGCCCGTGGAGGAACGTCATCCCTTCGAGCGTATCCTGTGCGAGCGGCACGGGAGCGCCCTGTAGGCCGCGTCCGCTGTGCATTTCGAACCCACCCTGGAGCCCGGCATCGTCGGCGAACGACGGTCCGCCGGCTCCGGCCCCGACATCGCCGTGCCGAAAGTCCGCGAAACCCCCGGTCACCGACACGCCGGCGTCGTTCGCGGGCGCAGCTCGGGCGGCCGGAGCGGCCGCCACTCCCCTCCGCGCCCCACCCGAACCCGGCGCGTCGTCGAAGACGTCCGTGTGGCACGCCAGGCAATCGTTGCCGTCGACCATCCAGTCGTGGGCGCCGTGGCACTGCCCACACTGCTCGATCTCCACGGCGTCGAGACCCCGATGGAACGGGCTCAGCTCGCGCACGTCGTCGTGGCACCCGACCGTGGCGCACGTCTCCTCCGCCTCGAGCGGCGTCGTCTGCTCGTGCGGGTTGTGGCACGTGGCGCACACCTGGTCGTGCGGCTCGTCCGGGGGCATGTCGACGAGGGTCCGCATGACGTGGCACGAAAGGCACTCGTCGTCGGTCGGAGCCAACGCCCCGCGGACATCCTCGAACTCGGCCTCCTCGTCGATCACCCTGCTGAATCCGTGACAGGCGGCGCAGTGAATGGTGAAATCACCCATGCGACCCAACTGCACCTCGACGTCGGTATGGCAGCCGCTCTGCCCGCACGTCTCGTCCGTCGCCGTGAACTGGTGCAGGCTGGACGAGTGGCACTGCACGCAGGCCACCCCGTCGAGGGAGGGGTCGTCGGACTCGAGATGCACCCGGTGGCCGGCGGAAGCGGCGATCATCCGCCAGGCCTCCGGGTCTCCTTCGATGTGACAGGTCGCGCACGCCTCGTTCGACACGGTCGCGTGCACCGCGATCGTATCCGGGCTCTCGACGACCTGGGTGAGCGCCATCGAGGTCCGCTCGATCATGCCCGGCTGGTGACAGGCCTTACAGCCCAGGCCGCGGTGCGCGCTCTCTGCGAAGAGCTCGTAGGGCTCGGCCATGAGGTGGCACGACATGCAGAAGTCGTTGTCGTGCTGCACGTAGTCGTACGTGCGATACGCGTAGTACCCGCCCGCACTGACGCCGCCGGCCCCGAGGAGGCCGACGGCGATCATGATGAGAACAGGTTGCCGGGCGGCG
>JAHHMJ010000153.1 GCA_018678395.1 Gemmatimonadota bacterium
GCTCAGAACATGGCCAGTGGCCTGCACTTCCTGGGGCTTGAGCTCGTGCATGCCGGGACGTCGGAGAGTCAGAAGTACGTGGAGATCACCACGACGATGCTCACCTTCGGCATGGGCGCTTCGACGCAGGCCCTGTTCGCCCGTGTCGGCGGCGGGATCTACACCAAGGCGGCCGACGTCGGCGCCGACCAGGTGGGCAAGGTCGAAGCCCGGATTCCGGAGGATGACCCCCGCAACCCCGCCACCATCGCCGACAACGTGGGCGACAACGTGGGTGACGTGGCCGGAATGGGCGCCGACATCTTCGAGTCCTACGTGGGCTCGATCGTGGCGACCATCGCGATCGGAGCCACGTCTGCCGCGGTCGCGGCGAACACGGTTGCCGCCGTGGCGCTCCCGATCGTGACCGTGATGGTCGGGCTCGTCGCGTCCCTGGTCGGGATCGCCATGATGAAGGCCCTCGAGCGGTCGGACCCGGCGGGCGCGCTGCGCAACGTCACGTTCATCGCCGCCGGGCTGTTCCTCGCGGCGATGTTCTTCGTGGTCGAGTCCATGGACTTCCAGATGGTGTCCGAGTCGGGGAGCCTCTACCCGAGCTGGGGACCGTGGGCCGCCATCGTGGCCGGAACGCTGGTGGGGATCTTCATCGGTCTGGTGACCGAGTACTACACGTCGGCGGGTCCGGTTCGACGGATCGCCGACGCGAGCCAGACGGGCTCGGCGACCAACATCATCAGCGGGCTCGCGGTCGGCATGGAGTCGACGGCGATCCCGATGCTCCTGATCTGCCTGGCGATCTTCGTGTCCTACACCTTCGCGGGCCTGTACGGGATCGGCATCGCGGCCGTCGGCATGCTGGCCACGGTGGGTGTGACCATGTCGGTCGACGCCTACGGGCCGATCGCCGACAACGCGGGGGGCATCAGCGAAATGGCCGCCCTCGGGCCCGAGACCCGCAAGATCACGGACTCGCTCGACGCGATCGGCAACACGACCGCCGCGATCGGTAAGGGCTTTGCGATCGGCTCGGCCGCGCTGACGGCGCTGGCGCTCTTCAGCGCCTACGCGACCAAGGTGGGTCTGCAGCAGACCGGAATCGACCTCGTCGATCCCTACGTGGTGATCGGGCTCTTCCTCGGGGGCATCCTGCCGTTCTACGTCGCGGCGCTCACCATGACGGCGGTGGGTCGTGCGGCAGCCGGCATGGTCGACGAGGTCCGTCGACAGTTCCGGGAGATCCCGGGCCTCATGGAGGGCACGGCGAAGCCGGATTCGGCCCGCTGCGTCGACATCTCGACCGCGGCCGCGCTGCGCGAGATGATCCTCCCGGGGGTCGTCGCCGTCGTCGCTCCGGTGATCGTCGGCTACTTCCTCGGGGTCGAGGCGCTGGGCGGACTGCTCGCCGGTGCCACGGTAACCGGCGTGTTGATGGCGCTGTTCATGGCCAACGCCGGTGGCGCCTGGGACAACGCCAAGAAGTACATCGAGGGTGGTGCGCACGGTGGGAAGGGCTCCGACCCGCACAAGGCGGCGGTGGTCGGTGACACGGTGGGTGATCCGTTCAAGGACACCTCGGGCCCGTCGCTCAACATTCTGATCAAGCTCATGAGCGTGGTCTCCCTGGTGCTGGCACCGTGGTTCGTACGGGTGCACGCAGACGGCGGTGATCCGCTCGGGTCGCTCATCGAGGCGGCGCGGACCTTCTTCGGCTGACCCGCCGGCGGAGCGGCGCGGCCATCGCGGCCGCGGTATCATCGGCCCGGCGCCCCATTCGGGGTGTCGGGCCGGTGTGCTTCGTGGACACGTCCGAGCCGCTTCTGCGTACAATGGGGGTGACCTCCCCCGTTCTCCCGAAGAGTCCTCGCATGATCCGCACGTCCACCTGCTCGTCCGCCTTCTCCGGGGTGTTCGTGGCGGCCGTCGCCGTCGCAGCGGTCCTCGGTGGCACCGCTTCGTCCGTCGCGGCGCAGTCGCTCTCAGGCCAGGTCGATCGTCCCGGGCGGTGGCTGGTATCGGTGCACTCGGGGGACCGCCTCGTGGCCGAGACCATCTCGGCTCCCGACGGGACCTTCACGGTTTCCGCCCCCGCCGGGCGGTACGGCGTAGCGGTGGCGGCCGTGGACACCGAGGTCACCCTCGAGGCCGTGGAGTGGGGTGAGACGGGCCTCGCCGATTGGAGCATAGCGGCGCCCGATCCGGCCCCGCCGTTGCCGTCCGGGTCTTTCGCCGACCGGTGTACGCTGCGACCGGCGGCCGACTCGCCCGCGGGTATGGCGTGGCTGCGGGCGCGGCGGGCGTTCGCACTCGCGCGCCTCGGGCTGGAAGAGGGCGGGCTCGTGGTCGACGCGTTGGTCTTCGAGCGCGAACTCGGCGACGATGGGCGCTCCGTACTGAGGGAGTCCCCGACCGAACGCCGGGACGGCGTTACACGGCTGACCCCGCGGGCCGATCCCCAGGACCTGGTCACGCGCGGCTTCGTGCGCGAAGAGGAGGACGGGGGCTATCGGTTCTACGGCGTCGATCCGGAGCTGCTGCTCTCCGACGCCTTCGCGGACACCCACTGCCTGCGGGTGCGCCCCGACGGAGGCCCGGCGCTCGTGGCCCTGGCCTTCGAACCGGTCGAGCGCGATCGCGATCGGCCGGACGTGGAGGGGGTCATCTGGATCGAGCGGGCATCGGGGCACCCGGTGCTGATCGAGTTCGGCTACCGCAACTTCGACCTGGGGATTCCGCTCGGAGGTGTCGGAGGCCGCACCTCGATGGTTCGGCTCCCCGACGGAAGCTGGGTGGTCGCCGAATCGTGGCTGCGCATGCCGCTGTTGGAGGTGGCAGAAGATCCGGAGTCGGAGTTGTCGCCGCGTTGGGGGCTGCGTGGGGTCAGGGAGGAGGGTTTCCGACTGACGGCGGTTCGATCGGAGGCCGAGGGGTGGAATCTCGGCGGAGAGGCCGGGGTGATCGAGGGGACCGTTACCGTGCATGCGGGCGACGATGTTCTGGAGGGAGCTCGGGTACTCCTGCCGGGCACGCCCTACGGAGCCGTTACCGACGCCCGCGGACGGTATCGCTTCGACGGGCTGCTCGACGGCGTGTACGAGATCGTCGCCGAGCATCCGCGGCTCGACGTCCTCCCGGTCGGGGCCGCCGGGCGCGTGACCGTCGAGCGCGGGCGTGTCGCGCGCTTCGACCTCTCGGCGCCGGATCCGGATGCGGCGGCCCGGCAACTGTGCCAGGCGGCGCAGACGACGGGCCCCTACGTGATTCTCTCGGGGCAGGTGATCGACTCGCTCACCTCCGAGCCGCTGGCCGGCGTACCGCTCACGCTTCGATTCCGTGACCCGAGGCGATCCGGCTCGCCCCAGTTCCAGACCCAGGTCTTCAGCGGCACGGGTGGAGAGTACCTCTACTGCGACCTGCCGCCCCAGACCGAGGTTCGGGTCCGAGCCGATACACCGGGTGCCGACGGCCGCTCGGACGTGACGCTCCTCACGGGTCGGCAGCAGACGATCCGCCGAGACATCACGGTGGCCCTCTCGACCGAACAGGGCCCGAGCGGGGTGTTCGGTATGGTCCGCGACGCCTCGACGGGCGATCCGCTGGAGGCCGCCCAGGTCCGGATCCAGGACATGGCGGTGTCGGTGCTGACCAACCGCAACGGCTTCTTCTCCTTCAGCGACCTCCCCCAGGGCCTATACGTTCTGGAGGTCGGCACGCTCGGGTATCGGTCGCGCGAGATCGTGGTGCGGTTGGCGGGTAGCGGCGCCTACAAGGTCGACGTGGATCTGTCGGTCGAAGCGATCACCCTGGAGGGGATCACCGTGACCGCGGTCCCGCGCCGGCTCTTCGGCGACATGGTCGACATGCAGCGCCGCATGGAGCTGGGATTCGGCGACTTCGTCATGAAAGAAGAGTTGGAGCGCCGCGGCGGATCACTGGCCACCGCGCTCCAGGGACAGTCCGGCGTGCGTGTGGTCACGGGCGCCGGCAACTTCCGCGAGCGGTACATCGTGCTGCGCAACGGTAGGGACCTGCCGGGAGGCGGCGTCGCGGTCGGTGCGGTCGATGCGAGACTGGGGGGCGGCGGCGCGAACACCGCCGAGACGTTCTGCTACCCGGCCGTGTACGTGGACGGCAGCAGCTGGAGTCGACCCAAGGCCGGTGGCGTCGGCCACGACCCGGTCGACTTCAGCCAGTTCTACACGATGGATATCGAAGCGCTGGAGATCTACAAGGGCGCCGGGTCGGTGCCGGGAGAGTTCGGGGGAGGGGATGCCGCCTGCGGCGCCATCGTGGTCTGGACACGGCGCGGAGGGGTGACGATCCGCGGAACGGCGCGCGGCGGTCGTGGGGGTGGTGGTGAGACCCCGGGGGCGGCGCCGGGGTCTCTGGAGCTCTAGCTTCGGGGTTCCGGGGCGGCTCGCCCCATCGCTCACGGGGTGGGTGCCACCCCCAGACCCGCCTGCCATGTCCGTCCCCGACTCCGACGCCACCGCCGACTTCCACGTGGTTCCCGATTTCGCGGGTGCGCTCGCGTTCGCGCAGGACCTGATCCGCATCCCTTCGCTTCCCGGTGCGGAAGGCGGGGTCGCCGATCGCGTCCTGCGGGAATTCGAGGCGCTCGGCTTGTCGGACGTGCGCCGCGACGCGGCGGGCAACGTGATCGGGGTGGTCAAGGGGAGCGGTCGCGGGGCCACCGTGCTTCTCAACGCCCACCTCGACGTCGTCGCCGAGGGGGACCACGAGGAGTGGGAGTATCCGCCCTTCGGCGCAGTCGTGGCCGACGGGTGCCTTCATGGGCGCGGTGCCATGGACATCAAGGGCCCGCTGGCGCTCATGACCTACGCGGCGGCGGCCACCGCGGGCCGCCTGCCGGGCGACGTCGTCGTCGCGCATACCGTGTTCGAAGAGCGCGGCGGCCTCGGCATGAAGCACCTGCTCGAGTCAGGTGAAGTTCGCCCGGACGTGGTGATCATCGGGGAATCCACGCACGGCGATATCTGCATCGGGCATCGGGGCCGCGCCGAGTTGGAGGTCGTTCTCACCGGCCTCGCGGGCCATGCCAGCGCGCCCGAGCGAGCCCGCAACGCCCTGGATCTCCTTCCGGCGGCTCTGGAGGCCGTTGCCGACGTGGCCGCTGCGCAGCCCTCAGACCCTCTCCTGGGCCCGTCCACGCTGGTGGCCACCGACGTTCGGGTCGCACCCACCAGCCGGAACGTGATTCCCGACACCGTCGTGCTCGGTCTGGACTGGCGTATCCTGCCGGGGACGACCGAGGCGGACCTCGTGGGCGCCGTCCGCCGGGCGCTGGACCGGCGGTTGGCCGAGCGACCCGAAGGGTTCGACTACGAAGTGAGGATGGCGACGGAGGCCCAGGTGACGTACACGGGGCTGGCGCGCGATCGCGGGCTGCTCACACCGGGATTCCTGGTCGAGGCCGACCACGCGATCGTGACCGCCGTGGCCGCAGCCGCGGGGCGACGGGACGCCGAGGGACCGGCCGCGGTCCGTCCCTGGACCTTCGCCACGGACGGCGGCTGGAGCTGCGGCGTGCACGGCATCCCCAGCTTCGGATTCGCGCCCGGCGAGGAGCGCTGGGCGCACACCAACCGCGAGCGTCTCGACCTGGACGAGGCCCGCTGGGTTCTCGGGCGCTACCCGGCGGTCATCCGAGCGGCGATGCTCGCCGCGGGCTGACGAGAAGAGAGGGGG
>JAHHMJ010000377.1 GCA_018678395.1 Gemmatimonadota bacterium
ACCACGCCCCGATCGCCGCAGCGATCAGCACGATCACCGCGAGGCTGCCGACTACCGGCCCCCGACTGGGGCCTTTCGTCCGCCGGGGAGCCGTGAACACCGGGTCGCTCATCGGGAGCTCCCTTCCGGATCCGCGTCGGGATCACCCGCGGCGTCGGCCGCTTCCGCCCGCATCCCGGCGACGAAGGCACGTACGCTTGGGCTGAAGTCTTCCTCGGAAGGCACCCAGTCGGGTGAGATCCGCAGCACCTGGCCGAACGCCTCGCGCGCATCGTCCTCCCGGCCCTCGGCCAGGGCCAGGGCCCCGAGACGGCCGTGCACCCGGATCTCGTCCGATTGGAGGAGGAACGGCGTTTCCGCCGCGATGACCGTGTACAGTTCGCGGGCGGCGGCGAAGTCGCTTCCTTCCAACTCGATGGCGCGGTGAATGCGGGGTTTGGCAGCCAGCGCCCCGAGGCGGAGCTCCCATTCCTCGGCCGAGCTTCCCGTCGCGTCGGCCGCATACGTCTCCAGGTCACGGAGCAGCACGTCCACCTGCTGCTCTGCCGTCAGGTCCTGGCGTCCGACGACCGAGCCGTCGAGGAGGCCGTCCGTGATGCCCGCGGCGAGCTCGAATATCCCGCGGTCGAGTTGCCGCTGCAGGCCGGGACCGCTGACCTCGCGCGACGCGTCCACCAGGGTCGCCATGGCCAGCTCGGGTCGGTCGGTGTCCACCTGGACGGCGGCGACGGCGAGCGTCAGGTCCACCCCGTCCAGGTTGGCCTCGTACCCGTGCCGCGTCATCAACTCAGCCGCGACCGGCGTATCGCCCGCCGCATCGAGGTCGAGGGCGAGCCGCTCGACGGCGCTCAGCGTTTCCGGCGCCATGTCGCCGATCGGACGCAGCCACTGGACGGCCGTTTCGCCGGCGCCCGCCCGGATCGACCCGGATACCGCAGCGCGCGCGATGTTGAGGCGCAGCTCGGCCGCCCGCTCGGAATCAAGTGCCGCTTCGAAGGCCTCGAGCTCTGAACGCGCCCGGTCGTAGTCGCCTTGCGCGATGATCGACTGCAGGAAGATCGCCCGCAGGGGGATCACGTCCTCCCTGCCCTCCGCCTGCGCGACGGACAGCTCCTCGCGAAGCAGCGCCTCGGCGGCCGGTACGTCATCGGCCGCGATCAGGCCACGCAGCGCCGGGGTCAGGCGGTCCGTGACCGACTCCGAGGGCGGGCCCACGACGCCGCGAGCGCTGACCCCCCGGATGAACAACTCGCCGGGCCGCTCGCCCCACGCCTGACCGGGGATCAGGACGGACGATCCGGTCGCCGTCGTCACGAGCTTGGCCACGCCGCCGTCCTGGCGGCGCAGCACCTCGAAAGTCGCCGCGCCCGGTGTGCCCGGCTGCCAGGCCAGCAGAGCCCCGCCTTCGGGTCCGGTGTCGAGGGTGAGGCGAAGTCCGCGCGGAGTCGGCGGCGGACCGACGCAGCGGAAACGCACGGTGCGAAACCGGGTCTGCTCGCCTCCGCCGATCAGGATGTCGCCGCCCGGAGTCACCGCGAGCCCAGCGACCGGACTCGTCACCCAAGGAGACCCGACCTGGCACTCGACGCCGTCCGAACCGAGCTGCGCCGCCGTGCCGGTGGCCTTATCGAGGACGAACGTGCGTCCCCATCCGTCCGCCCCCACCCCGAGGGCCACGTTTCCAGCTTCGCGGTTGATGGTGACGGGCGGCGAGCCGCGCAGGTAGATCCCGTGTTCGTCGAACTCCTGCACTCGCGAGCCTTCGATGTCGACGACGAACAGGTGCCCGGCGAGATCGAACGTCATGCCGGTGGCCTTCGAGATCTCTCCCGGCCCCGTGCCCTGCCGTCCCACACGCTGCTGGAAAGCTCCCTCAGACGAGAGAATCTGGATCTCGTCGTCGTCGCGATCGTAGACGGCGATGGCGCCGTCGCTGGCTCGCCATGCCATGGCCTCCGGGCGCTTCAGCTCTCCGCCGGCCGTGGCGGCCGGAAGCGATGTCACGACCGCGCCGTCTCGCGACAGAACCCGCATGCGGCGGTCCGCGCCGACGAGCACGAATCCGTCGGCCGGGCCCATGGTGACGAGAGGCCGCGGAAGTTCGGCGAGCACGACCTCGCCGACTCGCTCGCCCGTCGGGTCCAGAATGACGAGGCCGCCGGCGTCGCGGGCCAGCCAGCGCTCTTCGGCCCCCGTCGCGTCGGCGGGCGCGACGGCCAGCACCTGGGCCTCGATCGTGTCGACCGCGAGCGATTGGAAGGCGCGAGGCGCAGCCTCCAGAAACGCCTCCTGGTCCGGCCACTCGGCGCGGATCTGCTGGACGAGCAAGTCTTTCTGGTCCACCGCGGTCATCGCGCCGCGGGATGCGGAGATCGAGAGGCCCGTCAGGCGCTCGTAGCGGGCCGGCTGGCCGGAAGTGCCGAAGAGCTCTCCCCTCTTCGCGCCCGAGGGACTGACGACCACCACTCGTGACTTGTCATCGAGCACGAGGAACAGGGTGCCGGTCGGATCGACCTGGAGGTCGACCAGCTTCTTGCCGCCGAGCTGGACGGAGTCGAACGTCCAGCGATAGGCGCCGTGCCGGTCACCGGCGATCACGCCTTTGCGATCGGCATCGTAGACGTACACGCCGCCGGCCGGATCCACCGCTATGAGGGCCGGTTTCCGGAAGGCCACGCCCGCAAAGCCGGGAACCACCCGCTCGAGCAGCCCGTCGGGCGTAAACACGTTGACCACGCCGCGGCCGGCGTCCGCCGCCCACACCATGTCATCCGCATCGACCGCGATGTCATCGAGCGAGTCGAACCGCCCCGGATCGTCGCCTCGCCCGCTCCACGACCCGCCGAACTGGTCGTCGGCGAACCAGTGAATGCGACGGTTGTCGGAGTCGGCTACGTAGATGCGGCCCCGGGAGTCGGCCACTGTCCGAATCGGGCTCCCGAGCGCCCTGGCCGGGTGCAGCGCGGCAAGGCTGCCCTTCCACACCAGGTTCTCGTCGAACCACAGCACGTCGCCCTTCTTCGTATCCGTCAGGAACAGGCGTCCGTCGTCCACCACGATGGCTCGAAACGGCTCCCGCACCTCCGCCGCCCGGTCGCCCTTCACGAGGGTGAGAATGCGGCCCGCCGTCAGCGTGGGGGCGGAATCTTCCTGTTGGGCTGCAAGCGGAGTGGCAAAAATCGTCGGGAACACCACG
>JAHHMJ010000071.1 GCA_018678395.1 Gemmatimonadota bacterium
CCACCGCGGCGGTCGGGCATACGTACTGGGAGCACCGCATGGACATGCACTTCGGCGAGTCGTGCCTGGCGAAGGCGCGATCGGTCGTGGTCGACCACGACCACGGCGCCGCCGATGCCCTGTTCGACGAAGTGCTGTCTGCGACGATCTTCAGCTTCCGCACCAACCGACGGATCTTCCAGGGCATGATCCGCTTCCAGGGTGACGAGCGCTGGCGGCAGATCTTCGATCAGGTCCTGCGCAACTCCCGATTCGACGTGCCCCTCCCGCTCGTGGAGCGGTACCGAGCGCTCGCCTTCGAGGCCGTCGTCGACTACCTCAACGAGCGGCATCGATCGGCGCCGGCCCGCCTCGATCCGGTCGGAGACCTGAACCTGCGGCTCGCCAAGAAAGTGCGCCGCCGCGGTCTTGCGGGGGGAGCGGCCGACGACCCCGCGGTTCTCGAAGAGATGGCGGACGACTTCTTCCCGCTGCCCGACGAGACCCTGCGGTACTGGCCCCAGGTGGACGCCCCGCCGCTGCCCCCGTCCCGCGGCCCCGCTCTGCCGGACGAAGGCTAGAGCGTCCAGTCCTTTTCGAGATTGGCGTAGCGGACCAGCAACCGCTTCCGCCCCACATCGTCGAAGTCGACCGTCACCTTCGTGTCCTTCCCGAAGCCGGTCACCTCCTTCACGGTGCCCGACCCGAACGTCGCGTGCGACACCCGTTCCCCCTTCACGTAGCGCGGAGCGTCCTGATTCAGGGGATCCGGCGCGAAGGTATCGTCCGACCAATGCGAGGCACCGCGGCCGCCGCCGTCGGCTTCGTCGAAGCGGGGCCGGCGCCGGTGGGGGGTGCTGGATCGAGCCGTCGTGAGCCTGGGTGACAGGCGCGCGTCGACCAGCGCCTCGGGAATCGCCTCGGCGAACGGTGACAGCCGGCCGTACATGTACTCCCCGGCCCGTCGGCGCTGGCGGGCATGCGTCAACAGCAGCGTGTCCTCGGCCCTCGTGATCCCCACGTAGAAGAGCCGGCGCTCCTCTTCCATCTCGGCGGGATCGTCGTAGGCGCGGCTGAGGGGGAACAGCCCATCCTCCAGGCCCGCGATGAAGACGACGGGAAACTCCAGCCCCTTGGCGTTGTGGAGCGTCATGAGCGTCACCGTGTCGGCCCCGGGATCGAGTCGATCCACGTCGGCCACCAGCGCGACCCGCTGGAGGAAGAGGTCGAGTTCGCTGAAGGCGTCGACGTCCTCCGGCTCGAGCTCGTCCAGCAGTTCGGCGTCGAAGTCCAGGGCGCCTGCGATCAGCTCGCGGACGTTGTCGATGCGATCCTCCCCCTCGGGCCCCTCGTCCTCGAGATGGCGGTAGAGCTCGAGTTCCTCGACCAGTTCCTCGAGCAGGGCGCCCACCCGAAGCGTGGCGGCGCGCGCCGACCAGGTCGAGACGAAAGCCGCGAAACGCTCGAGAGCGCGGGCCCCGCCCGTCGGGACACCCTCCAGCGTGGTGGCCCGGGCGGCCGCTTCGAGCAGCGATACCCCGAGCCCCTCGGCGGCCTCACGCAGTCGCTTGACCGAGGTCGCCCCGATCCCCCTGCGCGGGTAGTTCACCACGCGTTGGAAGGCGTCGACGTCGAGGGGGTTGGACACCAGGCGCAGATACCCGAGGACGTCCTGGATCTCCCGGCGCTCGTAGAAGCGGACGCCCCCGACGATCTGATAGGGCACACCCTTGCGACGGAAGGCGTCCTCGAGCGCCCGCGACTGGGCGTTGGTCCGGTAGAGGACCGCGAAGTCCCGGTAGTTGTGCAGCGCGGGCCCGTTCTCGTACCGGGCCGCGATCTCGCCGACGACCACCGCGGCCTCGTCGTTCTCGTCGAGGCACTCGACGCGGGTGATCTTCTCGCCGCCCTCGCGCTCGGTCCGCAGCGTCTTCCCCTTCCGGTGCACGTTCTGGGCGATGACCTCGTTGGCCGCCTCGAGAATCACCGCGGTCGATCGGTAGTTGCGCTCCAGTCGTACCACCGCGGCGCCGGGCCAGGTCGTCTCGAAGTCGAGGATGTTGCGGAGGTCCGCACCCCGCCATCCGTAGATCGACTGGTCGTCGTCGCCGACGACCATCAGGTTGCCGTGGTTCTCGGCGAGAAGGTGCAGGAACCGGAACTGCGCGTGGTTGGTGTCCTGGTACTCGTCGACGAGCAGGAAAGCGAACCGGTCGCGGTAGAGCGCGAGGACCTCCGGATGGTTCTGGAGCAGCTCGACCGGCTTCACCAGCAGGTCGTCGAAGTCCATGCCGTTCTGCTCCCGCAGCGCCGTCTGATAGGCCGGGTAGACCCGGGCCACCGTGCGGGCGAAGAGGTCGAAGCCCTCTTCGTGGTCCTCCTGGAAGCGGGCCGGTGAGATCAACTGGTTCTTCGCGGCCGACATCATCGAGCGCACCGCTTTGGGGTTGAAGCGCTTCGGGTCGATGTCCAGCGACTGGAGCGTCCGCTTGATCTGGCGGAGTGACTGCTCGGCGTCGAAGATCGTGAAGGCCCGGTCCCAGCCGAGCACCGGGGCATGGCGGCGCAGGAGCCTGGCCCCGATCGCGTGGAACGTGCCGACCCACATTCCCCGCGGTTCACCCCCGAGAAAGCCGGCGATGCGCTCTCGCATCTCGCCGGCCGCCTTGTTGGTGAAGGTCACCGCGAGGACGCGCTCGGGCGGGACGCCGTGCTCGTGGATCAGGTGGGCGATCCGCGTGGTCAGCACCCGCGTCTTTCCCGATCCGGCTCCGGCCAGCACCAGCGATGGACCCTCGAAGTGCTCGACCGCGAGGCGCTGTTCGGGATTGAGGGTGTCGAGGAGCGGGGAGGCGGAGGAAGGCGGCACGGCGCGCGGCGATGGCGAGTCGAGGGTCACCCCGTCCCGGCCGAGACGTCCGGCGCCCGGGGCAGGCGAATCTCAAAGGTCGCCCCCCACGGACGCTCGTCCAAGAGTTCGATGCGCCCCCGGTGCACCCCTTCGACGATGCGTCTCGACAGGGCCAATCCCACGCCCCAGCCACCCGACTTGGTGGTCACACCGGGCTCGAAAAGCTTGTCCCGCACCTCCGGCTCGACGCCCGGTCCCGTGTCTCGAATCTGCAGCACGACGCGGTCGCGCTCGCCCTCGAAGGCCCGGATGTCGATCTCGCCGCCGCGGCCCGCCAGGGCATCCAGCGCGTTCTTGACGACGTTCTCGAGAGCCCAGGCCAGCAGCACCGCGTTCCCCAGAATCGGCGCGATGTCGGCGGGGACGTCGACGTTCAGCTCGATGCCCCGCCCCAGCCGCGGCAGACGCGCCTGGAGGTATCGCTCCAGCTCCCCCACGACCTCGTGCAGCGAAAGGCGCGTCAACTCCGGCTCCCGCCCGATCAGTTCGAATCGATGGCTGATCCGTTCGAGGCGAACGAGATCCTCGGCGATCGCGTCTGCGACCTCGCCCTCGCCCAGCGAACCCGGTCGCTCGTGGGGTCCGAGGCGCAGGACCTCGAGCCATCCCTGCAGCGATGAGATCGGTGTCCCGAGCTGATGGGCCAGCTCCCGAGCCATCGCCGTCCAGGCACGCTCGCTGTCCGCGCGCCGCTGAGCCCGGATCACCGCGAGGCCGACGAGCACGGTCAGCAGGAGACCGCCCGCCTGCAGCGAGGAGATCCACCCGAGCCGCCGTACGATCGGCGGGTCGCCGAAGTGGATGCGCACGTCGCCGGGCTCGCCGATGGGCGGGTTGCGCAGGTCCAGCTCCACCACGTACTCGCGCAATCGCCCCTGACCCTCGGGAGTGAGGAGGTCCGCCTCGAAGGGAAGATTCTCGACGGCCGTGACGCGCCCACCCTCCCCCGTCAGAACGATGGGGATGTCCGTTTCGAGTACGAGATCCTGCAGGCGGGACAGCGCCTGTTCGCTGCGGAACGGGTCGGGATCGGTGATCGCGCGCTGGACCTCGGCGAAGATCTCGGTGAGGGTCTCGGCATTCTCCTCCAGCGCCTCGCCGATGCTCCGGGTGTACACCAGGTACCACCCGAGCAAAATCAGGAACAGCGTGGCCAGGACGAGAGGCCACCGCTCCCGTTTCACGAGATCGCCAGGATCCGGTCCGTGCCCACGTACGGGTGGAGGACCTCGGGAAGCCGGACCGAGCCGTCTTCGTCCTGATACGTCTCGAGCAGCGCCGCGACCGTGCGCGGCAGTGCGAGAGCCGAGCCGTTGAGCGTGTGCACGTACTCGGGCCTCTCTCCCGCCCCGGGGCGGAACCGGAGTTCCGCCCTTCTGGCCTGGTAGTCGGTGAACACCGAGCAGCTCGAGACCTCGAGCCAGCGCTCCACTCCGGGCGACCACACCTCCAGGTCGAAGGTCATGGCGGCCGAGAACCCGAGATCGCCGCCCGCGAGCAGAACGCGACGGTAGTGGAGGCCCAGATCGTCGAGCAGGCCTTCGGCTTCGGCGGTGAGCTCGTCCAGCGCCTCCCGGCTGCGCTCCGGTCGCTCGTATCGCACGAGCTCGACCTTGTCGAACTGATGGACCCGAAGGAGACCGCGCGTGTCCTTGCCCGCCGCGCCCGCTTCGCGCCGGAAGCAGGGGGAGTAGGCCGTCAGACGCCGGGGGACCTCGTCCTCCGGCAGCAGAGACCCGGCGTGCAGGTTGGTGACGGGCACCTCGGCGGTCGGGATCAACCAGAGATCGTCCCGCTCCACCTGATACGAATCGTCGGCGAACTTCGGCAGCTGACCCGTCCCGGTCATGCTCGCACGATTCACCACATAGGGGACCCGCACCTCTTCGTAGCCGTGCGCACCCACATGGCGATCGAGGAAGAAGTTGATCAACCCGCGCTGCAGTCGGGCGCCCCACCCCCGCAGGACCGGGAAGCCGGATCCCGTCACCCGGGACCCACCCCCGAGATCGAGAATGCCGAGCAGTTCGCCCAGCTCCCAGTGCGGTCGCGGCGTGAAGTCGAACGACGGCTCCGTACCCCGGACATGGATCTCGACGTTGTCATCCTCACCGCCGGCCGGAACCTCGTCGAGCGGGGTGTTGGGGATGTCGAGCAGCCCTTCGCGCATCGCGGCCTCTGCGATCGCGGCCTCGTCGTCGAGCCGTGCGATGGCGTCACCGACCTCTCGCATCTCGGTAATGAGAGCGTCCGCGTCGAGCCCCTCGCGCTTGCGACGACCGACCTCCTTGCTGACGGAGTTGCGCCGCGCCTTGAGCTCGTTCACCTCGGTCAGTGCGGTCCGCCGGGACTCGTCCAACTCGAGAATGCGGTCCACCGCCGGACCGAAGTCTTCACCCCGTCGCGCCAGCGCAGCGACCACGCCCGCGCGATCCTCCCGCAGACGACGGATGTCGAGCATGCCTCAACCCTCCGGCGGCACGAGGGAGCGGCTGTTGCACAGCGGGCTGGCGTCGTAGCGGAACCGCAGGGTGCCGCCCACGGGGTCGACCTCGAGCGGCTCGAGCTTTCCGTAGTAGACACAGCGGCGACCGAAGGAGCCCGTCTGCTGGTTCGTCCTCACGACGTACAGCTGGCCGAGCTCGATCGGGACCGACCGGTCGCGCACGTACAGGGCTGTGTCGGCCGGAGCCTCGCGGATCCCGTCGAAGGTCTCGCCGGGCATGGGCACGACGGCCGACTCCGTATCCAGCCCGACCGCGGAGGGCGTCAGGAAGACCAGTCGACCGTCCTCCGTGTTCACGAGGAAGTCCCAGCTCCCGGTCGCGCCGGCCGCCTCGACCCGGACGAGCCGCCGCTGATTGACGTTGAAGCCCGACGCCAGATTCAGCTCGGGGCGCGCCAGCGAGTAGATGAAGACCGTGTCGGGCGCCAGGGTCCAGTCGTTGAAGCCGAACGGGTCGTCCTCGCAGGCGCCGAGAAAGGGGGCCGAGGCGAGCGCGGCGGCGACCGCGAGAAGCCGAAGGCGCGGTCGGACGGCGGTGGAGCGAGAGAGCATCGAAGCCACGGAGAACGAGGACGGACGACGGTGGATCGCGGTCGAGCCGCGACCCGGAACGGTAGGCGGGCGCCAGCGGAAGTGTCAACCCCGAAAAGCCCCACCGTTCCTTGACTTTACACCCCTCGCCGGGTAGGTTCCGCCGCTGTTCGATCGGAGGCGAACCGGAGACGCCCGGATGAATCCGTCCCCTCGCAACGGTACGTCCCGGCGACGCATCCTCGTAGCCGACGACGAACCGCACATCCGCCGCGTTCTCGAGACTCTCCTCGAGGCGTCCGGCTTCGAGGCCGAAACGGTCTGCGACGGGGCCGAGGCGCTCGACCGTCTGCGGGATCCGGAACGGGTCTATGCGCTCGTGCTGACCGACCTGATGATGCCGGAACGGTCCGGGCTCGAGGTGCTGGAGGGCATCGGCCGGATGGAGCATCGTCGCGGTCTCCCCGTCGTCGTTCTCACCGCCAAGGGCCAGGACGCGGATCGCGAGCGCGCTCTGGCGCTGGGGGCGTCGGACTTCCTGACCAAACCGTTCAGTCCGAAGAAGCTCCTCGGACGTATTCTCGAGATCCTCGATGGCGCCGACTGAACTCGTTCTCTTCGACGACGCCCGAGCCCGCCGCTGGTCCCCCTTCGTCGAGGCCCGACCGGTCGGGGAGCTCCGCTTCGGCGATCGCCTCCTCCGGGAGCGCGTCGAGGCGGTCACCGGTCTCCGCTGCACGGCGTCGTGGTCCGGCCCCGGCCTCGAGGGGTGGGACGAGCCCGAGGCCCCGCCCTGCCGAGCGGTTCCGACCGAGCCGCTGGCTCACGGGCTGCTGCTGTGGTCGTCCCGGGTCGTCCCGCTGCACATCCCGGATCTGCCGAACGAGGGGACGCTGACCTTCACCGTCGAAGACGCCGTCGTGGGCTGGCGGCTCGGGCCGGGAGACGACATCCCGCCCGAATCGGCCCTCGCCGACCCCGAGCAGTACCGCATCGGCACCGCCGTCGACGTCCAGGCCGAGGTCCTCGGCTGGCCGTGGACCCTCGTCGATCGCTTTTCGGACCGCCTCCGCGGCGATCTGGAGGCCCGCGCCCGAGAGGACGAAGACCCCGGCGAGCTCCCCGGCGTGCACCGCATCGGCGCCGGCCCCCTCGCCGTCGGGCCGGACGTGGAGATCGGCCCTGGTGTGATCCTCGATCTCCGGGACGGCCCGATTCGACTCGACGCCGGCGTCCGGATCGAGGGACCCGCGCGGCTGGTCGGTCCGCTCCATCTGGGCCCCGGGTGCGTGGTCTTCGGCGGTCATGTCTCCCGGGTCGCAGCGGGTCCGGTCTGCAAGCTGCGGGGCGAGATCGCGGACTCGGTCTTCGTCGGATACGCGAACAAGGCGCACGACGGATACCTGGGTCACGCCCTGGTGGGGCGCTGGGTGAACCTCGGCGCAGGCACGAGCAACTCCGACCTGAAGAACTCCTACGGCAACGTGCGGGTGCAGCTTCCCCGGGAGCGGATCTCGACCAACCTGATGAAGGTCGGAGTCTTTCTCGGAGACCACGTGAAGACCGGCATCGGCACGCTGCTCACCACCGGCGGAGTGGTCGGGGCCGGCTCGAACGTGTTCGGCGGCGGGCCGGCGGCCCCGCGCTACCTCCCGGCCTTCAGCTGGAGTAGCGCCACGGGCGTCGAGCCCTTCCGCTTCGACAAGTTCGTCGAGGTGGCGCAGGCCGCGATGGCACGCCGGGGGAAGTCTCTCACCCCCGGCGTCGAAGACGTCCTCCGGCGGCTCCGCGCGGCGACTCACGAGTCGAAGTGAAGGTCTCGGTTCTGGGGTCGGGGAGCGCGGGCAATGCGGTCCTGGTCGTGGCGGGCGAAACCCGACTGCTGATCGACGCGGGCTTTTCCGCGCGGGACCTCGCGCGGCGACTCGCCCGCGTCGGCTGCGAGCCGCACGCGATCGACGGCATTCTGATCACGCACGACCACGGCGACCACACCCGCGGCATGGGCGTCTACGCGCGCCGCCACGGAACGCCCCTCTACGTGACCGACGGCACCCGGCGGGCCTGCGGAAAGCTACTTCGCGGGGCGGAGGAGATCCGGCCCTACCGGGCGGGACACCCCTTCGAGATCGGCGCCGTTCGGGTGGAGCCGTTCGTCACCGTACATGACGCCGCCGATCCCGTGGGCGTGGCGGTCGTCGATCGTGACACCGGCTGTCGCCTCGGCGTGGCGACCGATCTCGGCCGGCCGACGGCGGGCATCCGCCACGCCCTCTCCGGCGCGCACATGCTGGTGCTGGAAGCGAACCACGACGCCGGCCTGCTGCACTGCGCGCCGTACCCTCCCTCGGTCAAGGCGCGCATCGCCTCGAGTCACGGCCATCTGAGCAACGAGGCCGCCGCCCGCTTCGCGCTCGACCTGATGCACGACGGACTCGTCGGCATCGTCCTCGCGCACCTCTCGCGTGAATCGAACGACGGGCGCATCGCCGCCGAGGTCGTGGGGCGCGCGCTCCGCGGCGTGGGGTGGCGAGGACTCCTCGAGGTCGCGCGCCAGGACGAGCCGACGCCGCTCTACGACGTCGTCGCGCTCAGAGAACGCCGGGGTCCGACGCAGCTGGCTCTCTTCTGAGGCGTCAGAGCCCGAAGAGCCGCAGAAAGTCGTTGCCGAGGGCCCAGATCATGATGCCCATCACGATCAGGAAGCCCACGTTCGACCACCGGAGCCGCTGCTCGATCGAGAGCGCCCGCCCCCGCACCGCCTCGATGGCGAGGAAGAGGAGGTGGCCTCCGTCGAGCACGGGGATCGGCAGGAGGTTCAGGACGGCCAGGTTGATGCTGAAGAGCGCCATGAAGTTCAGGAACACGTCCATGCCCATCGAGGCCGCCTGTCCAGACGCCTCACCGATGGTGACGATGCTTCCCATCGATCGCGGCGAGACCCCGCCGGTCACCAGGTCGCGCAGAAACCCGAGGATCATGCCTGTGACCGCGATGGTCTGGTCCCACC
>JAHHMJ010000127.1 GCA_018678395.1 Gemmatimonadota bacterium
GTTCTCGGCCGACGACCGGATGACGTCGACGTACTGCCGCTGTTCGGCCTCGAGGGGCGTGTCCTGGAGCAGCTCGGACATGCCCAGAACGCCGTTCATCGGCGTACGGATCTCGTGGCTCATGTTCGCGAGGAACGCACTCTTCATCTGCGCGGCGTGCTCGGCCTCCTCGGCCATCCGCTGGATGCGCTCCTGCGCGGTCTTCCACGCCGTCATCTCGCGCGAGATACCGAGAATCCCGAGGACCTCGCCCGTGTCCGACACGTAGGTGGTCTGGACCGTCTCCCACACCCGCTCGGGGGACTCCGCGTCGTAGTTGGCCTCGTAGCGGATCGGCTCCCGTCGTTCGATCACCTCGCGGTCCCGGGCCCGGTTCGCCGTAGCGACCTCTGCGGGGAAGAGATCGTGGTCCGAGAGGCCGTCGAGCCGGCCGTCGGGCAGCTGGAGGAACTCCGCGAAGGCGTCGTTGCTACCGCGATAGACGGAATCGACGTCCTTGTAGAAGATCATGTCGTCGGATGCGTTGACCAGCGACCGGACCAGCGAGTTGCGGAGGGCGAGCTCCTCGAGGGCGGCCCGGGCCTGGACCTCGGCGGTGACGTCGTGGCCGATGCCGTGAGCGCCTACCACCGCATCGGTGTCGTCGCGCAGCGGACTGCCCGAGAGGCTGATCCAGCGGCGTTCGCCGTCGGCGCGCAGCTGGACCATGAGGTGGTTGACCAGTGAACCGCCCTCGAGGATCTGCCGCAGCGCCTCGCGATCCTCCGCCCGCTGCTCGGCTGGTGACTGGTCGAGCAGTTTCGTGCCGAGGAGCTTCGATCTCGGCTCGCCGTAGATTTCCTCGGCTGCGGCGTTGAGAAAGGTCCAGCGTCCGCGGTTGTCGACCCGCCAGATGAGGTCGTGAGCGGCCTCGACCATGTCGGCGAGGTCGGCCTCGGCCTTCCGCTGGGCCTCCTGTGCGCTGCGAAGTCCGGTGATGTCGCGGAGCTGAAGAAAGATCCAGCCGTCGGCCTGGCCGGACGCGCGTGCGGCTGTCGCGATGAACCAGCAGGTCTCGCCCTCGACGGAGGTGCGGCACTCGCGCTCGGCGATGCCCCCGTCCCGTGCCTGTCGAACGGTGGTCGCGAGTACGGCGCCCAGGCCGCTCACGGAAACGTCGTCGAGGTGCAGGGTGGACCCGTGCAGTGTGGTGGGAACGACGAGCCCCTGGAACTCGTCGTTCATGCGGGCGATGGAGTCGTTCGGGTCGACCAGCGCCATTGCGTCGGGAACGCTGGCGAGGACGCCGTCGAGGAACTCCTTCTCGCGGATCGAGGTCAGCGTCGCCGCCTCGAGGCGAGAGCCGGTCGACAGCTGCCCGAGGAGCTGCTGGTGGGCGCGTTCGTGGAGCCAGGCCATCATGGCCCCGAAGGCCAGGATGACGAGCAGGTCGAAGAGGGTGTTGCGACCGTACTCCTGCAGAAGGGTGCCGAAGGCGGCCGGGCCGAGGATCAGGAGCGAGAAGAGGTGGTAGCTCGGTCGATCGGCAACGTGGGTCGCCGTCGCTGCCGCGACGATGCCGGCGATCACCAGCAGGTAGCGACTCCACAGGATGTCCGGAAGGGTGGCCGCGAGGATCAGCGAGACGGCGCCCCATGCGGCCGCGGGCAGCAGAGCCGCGATGCGGATGCGGCGCAGCAGGGGGTCGGTCGAGTCGCGCAGGGTCCGGGCCGACCGGTGCAGGAAGAAGTGGGCGGCGGCGGCTATCGTTATGAGCGAGACGCCGATGAGAAGCGTCGCGTTCGTGGTGAGGTCCCAGAGGAAGACGGCCAGGACCACGACCACGAAGATGTGGCCGAACGTGCTCGAGCGGGTCTCGTCGTGGAAGCGACGGGCGAGGTGAAGCGGGACCGGGGTGGCCTCGGGCTCGATCAGTGTTGTCGGTGCCACGCCCCCGTCCGGCGATCCCGGTAGAGTGTCATCCAACGCCCTCCCTCCAGGACCACGATGTGGTAGTCCCGGGAGATGGGGTTCCTCCACCATTCGTCTTCGATGCGCCATCGCTCCCGGATTGCCTCGATTCGGGTCCACCGTCCGTGGGACCAGAGGGCCTCGGGACGGTCGTGGGCGTCGGTTCTCACCCGGATCGGCCGGGGCATCGCGAGGGGGCGCAATCGTCCTCCGCCCGATGCAGTCGAGTTTCGTCGGATCACGGGTCGAAGTTGAGCAGCGCGTGGCGGCGTTCCGGGATCCTGGACCAGGGGTCCAACTCGACCACGCGGTAGAGGGGGGAATGCCCGAGACGCAGCTTGAGCTCGCGAACCGCGGCCCGCAGCGCTCCGGGAATGCCTCCGCCCGTGAGCGTACGTCCCTCGGCGGCTCGTCCGGTGATGTCGGTCCGGTCGAAGAGATCGTTCTGCGTGCAGGGGGCGCCGAAGCGGGTGAACTCGAGGCCGAGGGTGAGGACCGCGCGGGTGGGAGGAGACAGGGCCATCCGGCTGCGCAGCAGGTAGGCGAGACGATCCCGGTCGGCGGTCGGCTCCTTGAGGACCGCCTCGGTCTTCCACGATCCACCCCCTTCCAATGCGGCTTCGATCCGGACCGTCTGTATGCTGCGCCCCCGACGAGCCGGACGAGAGAGTGCGCGTTCCAGCAGTCGGTCGAGGGCGCCGTGCAGCATGTCGATCTGGCCGGCGGGGGAGGGGAAGTCGAGGGAGACCCGGATGGGGCGCGGGCGGTGCCATGCCCGCACCGGATCGATCCGGCGTCCCGAGGCCCAGGCCAGGGCGTCGCGGCCGTCCTGTCCGAACTGGGCCACCAGGGCCGGTTCGGGCAGGCGCACCAGGTCGCCGAGGGTGGGGATTCCCAGGCGCTCCAGGCGGCGCACCATGTCGGTTTCGACCGGAAGGCAGCCGACGGGACAGCCGGCGAGGAAGGCGGCCAGCCGCTCTTCGGAGATCACGGTGGGGCGTCCGGGACGCGCGCGGGCGGCGGCGACCCAGGCCCCGAAGGTCCCGGGCGCCATGCC
>JAHHMJ010000092.1 GCA_018678395.1 Gemmatimonadota bacterium
GGAAGCCTTCGCTCGCGTGATCGGCCGGGACGCGACGAACCCGCGAGGGCTGGTCTTCAAGACCGCGGCCAACCTCGCACGAGACGAGGCGAGGATGGTCGTTCGACGAAAGCGCCACCTCGCCCTGCTGAAGGTTGAGGACACCGTGCGATCGGAGCGCATCGCCACACCCGACGCCGAGTTCGAGGCGCGAGAGCGAGCCGCCCAGGTCAGGCGCGCCCTCTCGCGACTGTCGGACACCGACCGGGAGGTGCTCGTGATGTGGAATGCCGGGTTCGACTACGGCGAGATCGCCGAGCGAACGGGCCTCTCCCGGGGTGCCCTCGGAACGACGATCGCCCGCGCGAAGAAGAAGCTGATGGCCGCCTACGACGGTCTGGAGGAGAACGATGCCGCACTGGGATGAGGGACTGCTGCAGGCCTGGATCGACATGCCGCGCTCCGGCCTCAGCGATGAAGAGCGCGAGTCCATCGCCAAGCACGTGGCCAGGTGTGACGCCTGCGCCGCGCGCGTGGCCGAGCTGCGCGCCTCGAGCGACCGGACGGCGGCGCTGCTCGGATCCGCCGAACGAGACGAGATGCCCCCCTTCGCGGCGGTGCTGGAGCGCGCAGGAGGAGAGGACGCCACGGAAGCCCCGGGATCGTCCCCGGTGCGCCGCCGCTGGTCGACCACCCGGTGGGCCGCCAGCATCGTGGTCGCGCTGGGTGCCGGATGGCTGGCCAACGACCTCTTCCGGCGCGGGGCGATGCCCACGGGGCCGGCGCCCGAAGCCTCCGCGGTGAGAGCCCTCGATCTGGAGGAGTCCGCCGCCGAGCCGGACATCGAGATGCCCGCGCCGCCCGAGGCCGAGATGGCAGCGAGGTCGCCCGGCTTCGAGGCCGTCGCTCCCGCAGCGGCGCCCGTCGCCGACGCGGTCCTGCCCACGGATCCCGGAGCGCTGGCCCCCACTCGGCTGGACAGCCGCACGCGGCAGGTCGCCGAGGCAGTGGTGCCATCGCGGCCCACCCGCGGCGTGGAGCGGGAGCAGGACGAGGTCGTCCTCCGGATGCTCCGTGGTCGCGTGGTGGACGCAGCAACCCGACGTCCGCTCGAATCGGTGCAGGTCTTCGTTCCGGAGTTGCAGGCCGGAGCCCTCAGCAACGCGGATGGGTCCTTCACGGTGGACCTGCGAGGGCAGCCCCTAGACTCGTTGACGGGCGACGTGACGGTCGAAGCCCAGTTGATCGGGTACGGGGATCTGAGCCGCCGCTTCGATCTCGCGGCGAGAGACACCGCGGCCTTGCAGTTCGAGCTCAGGCCGACAGCAGTCCGCGTCGACGAGCTGGTCGTCACGGGCACGCGCCGACGCCTCGCCGACCGTGACATCGCGACTACGGCGGACGCATCCGCCCCGGCCGCTGACGTCGGCATCGCAGCCGAGGCGGCCGCACCGACCAGCGCCGACGTCGCCCCGGTCACGATCGATTTCTCGAACGCGGACACGTGGTCCGAGGTGGCGCGCGATGCCGACGCCGCCGGCGATACACCAGCGCCCCACGCGCTCCCCGGACTCGCGGTGGTATCGGTCCGACGCGCGACCGTGATGGGCATCGAGGTGACGCGCGTCGAGCAGCGGCTCGACGACGGCACGCCCGTCACCCTGTGGACCGCAGAGCGTCCGCTGGCGATCCAGAACCGACCCGCCGGCGTGAACGTCTCGCTGCGGCAGGTGGACGAGAGCTGGGTCGCCGCGGTCGCGAAGCTGGACGAAGCGGTGCTGCACGACTGGCTGGAGCGAGTCCGCTAGGGTGGGAGGCCCGGGCGGCCGGCTCGTACGGCCGGAGTCGAGGCGGCCGCTGGGAGCCGGCTTGCGGATGTGCGGAAAGGTCTCATGATGCCAAGCTGGAGCCCGCTCCAGCAGCCTCGCCATTGTCGCCTTCACGGCAGGAACCTTTCCCCGGGCTCCACGTATCGAACCATGGACCCGACTCCCTACCACGGAGCCTTTCGTGCGGCCGTTCTCGAC
>JAHHMJ010000666.1 GCA_018678395.1 Gemmatimonadota bacterium
ATCGAGGGCTACACGGCTCTCCGGGGTCGTGAATACCGCGTCGGCCTCGGTGATTCGCAACTGCCAGAAGGGCTCGGTCCCCGAGGCCTCGACGACGAGGTCAGCCGCCATGTCGTCGCAGCCCCAACCCTCGAACGCGGCCCGGCGGAGCCGCTGCACGAGCACACTCCCCTCGTAGGTCGTCCCCGGACCGACCGCCGGAGGCGGACCGAGATCTGCGACGACGTCGAGAAAGATCGTCTCGAAGGGCTCCACACCGGGTGCGAGTTCGGCGTGCAGTTCCAGCACGTCGGGCGTGAGCGGGCCGTCCAGCCAGTAGGCGGGTCCGCCGGCACACGGCTGAAACTCCTGAATGTTCTCTCCCACCAGAAGGCCCCCGGTGATCCGGACTCGGGAGAGCACGGGCGCCTCCGCCTCCGCGGGTGCCGCAGCCCCGGGCCCCTCGGCTTCGTCCTGCGGCACGGAATCCCCCGCGCAGGAACCGCTCACCAGAGCCACGGCCGCGAACCAGGCCACCCGTCCCACGCTGCCGCGGTTCATCGCCCACCCCCGTTTCCCGTCGATCCGCCGATCCGCTCGAACCGATCGAGCGGGCCGAAGCTGCTGTCCGGTCGGGCGGGCGTCCGGGTCGAGAGATCGAACCGGTCGCCATCCCTGAGGAAGTAGAAAGGCCCGCCGTCCCGCACTCCGGAACCGGCGTCGTAGATGGCGACGTAGCCCCGTCCCATCACCTCGAACCGATCGCCGTCGACCAGAATCGCGGTGTCCTCGTCGATTCCGATCCCGAGGAGCTCCGGCCGAGCTTCGACGATCTCGAGCATGTCGAATTGGCGATTCCGGGCCAGGAGATGTTGATCGATGGCGGTGTCTCGGAGATATCCGAAGCCGATCTCGTGATCGCCCATCATGGTGGTGTTGGTCCTCGTGTCGCCGCGGGCGAGATAGGACCCCTGGATGGACGCACCTGCGGACGAGCCCCCGATGACCCCTCCCCGATCCAGCACGGCGCGAAAGGCCTCCTCCGTGCGCGTACCGAGATAGGCGTCGGCGAGACGCCACTGGCGCCCGCCCGTGAACCACACGCCCCGCGCCTCGCGGAGCGGCTCCGAGAACGCCTCCGTGTCGGCGATATCCGGATCGTAGGTGTGCAACACCGTCAGGTTCGTGGCCCCCTGCGCCCGGAGCTGGCCGAGACACCGGCACCACGGCCCGTAGTCGGCGTCGTCCCCTCCACCCGCCGTGGGCACGATGACGATGGGTGCGTCCGGGCCGCCGGCGCGCTGAATGAAGGCGCGCACGATCTCCGGGTCGCGCAGCGCGCCGCCCACGATCACGAGGCTGCCCCGAGGCGGCCCGACGACGGTCTCCTGGGCCGCACCGGACTCTCCCGCCAGTCCCGCCGCGGCCACGGCCAGCGCCAGACACATGGCCATTCGGCCGGTCCGTCTTCTCACGTGCACCATCCCGCCTCCTAGAATAGCCCGGTGACCTGGCCGTCGACGACGTCCATCCCGACGGCGGCAGGTCGAGCCGCGAGCCCCGGCATGGTCATGACACTCCCCGTCTTCACGACGACGAAGCCGGCGCCCGCCGAGGGCGTCACCTCGCGCACGGTGATCCGGTGACCGGTGGGCCGACCGAGCCGTGTGGGATCATCGGAGAAGGAGTACTGGTTCTTCGCGATGCAGACCGGAACGTCCCGCAGACCGATGGCCTCGAGGCGAGCGATCTGCTTGGCCGCCGCGGGTTCGACGTCGACGCCGTCGGCACCGTAGATCTGCGTCGCAACCGCCTCGATCTTCGACACCAGCGAGCCCTCGGTGGGATAGAGAGGCCGGTAGTCGGCCTCCCCGCCGTCGATGACGTCCTGAACCGCGTCGGCGAGATCGAGGCACCCCTCTCCACCCCCGCCCCACGGATCGGCGATCACCGCGGTCGCGCCCATCGCGCGGCACCCTTCGAGCACGACGTCGATCTCGGCCCTGGTGTCCGAGGTGAAGCGGTTGATCGCGACGACCGGGGGCACGCCGAACTTGCGCACGTTCTCGACGTGGGCCTGCAGATTGACGAACCCGCGGCGGACGGCCTCGACATCCTCGGTCGTGAGTTCGTCCTTCGCCCGACCGCCGTTCATCTTGAGCGCGCGAATGGTGGCCACCACCACCGCCGCCGCCGGCCGCAGGTCGCCGAACCGGCACTTGATGTCGAAGAACTTCTCGGCGCCGAGATCCGCTCCGAAACCCGCTTCGGTCACGACCACGTCGCCGAGCGCGAGCCCCGCACGGGTGGCCGCCAGTGAATTGCAGCCGTGGGCGATGTTCGCGAACGGGCCTCCGTGCACCAGCGCGGGCGTACCGCCGAGGGTCTGCACCAGGTTGGGGTTGATGGCGTCCTTGAGGAGCACCGCCATGGCCCCGACGGCGTCGAGGTCGGCTGCCCGCACCGCATCGCCCGAACGCGAATAGCCGACGACGATGCGACCAAGCCTCTCCTTGAGGTCGGCCAGGCCATCGGCCAGGCAGAAGATCGCCATGATCTCCGACGCGGCCGTGATCACGAAGCCGTCCTGTCGGGGCACGCCGCCCGTGCGACCCCCGAGCCCGACGACGACCGACCGCAGGGCACGGTCGTTCATGTCGACTGCCCGAGGCCAGGTAATGGCCGTCGTGTCGATGTCGAGCGAGTTGGGGCGGTAGAGGTGGTTGTCGAGCAACGCCGCCAGCAGTGCGTGGGCGGACGAGATGGCGTGGAAGTCACCCGTGAAGTGGAGGTTGATCTCTTCCATCGGCACGACCTGCGAATGACCGCCACCGGCGGCACCGCCCTTGATGCCGAACACCGGTCCCAGCGACGGCTCGCGCAGGCAGAGCACCGGATTGCGCCTGCGGAGCGTGAACGCGTCGGCGAGTCCGACGGACACCGTCGACTTCCCCTCCCCCGCAGCGGTCGGATTCACGCCCGTCACCAGCACCAGCGGCGCCGCATCTCCGCCGCGGGCCTGCGCCACCTCCAGCGGGATCTTCGCCTTGTGGTGGCCGTAGGGCACGATATCGGCGCTGCCGAGGCCCATGGTCTCTGCGATGGCCTGGATCGGTTGGAGTTCCGCCGCCTGGGCGATCTCGATGTCACTGCGCATGGGGCTCGCTGCGTGAAGGGGGGGGTCGAGCGGCGCCGGATCAGCCGGGATACGCCGCCAGGAGGTCGAGGACGTGATCGATGTCGTCTTCGGTGTGGTCCGCGTTGACCTGTGCGCGGATCTCTTCGTCGCCGCGGGGGACCACCGGATAGGCGAGCCCGGTCACGAGCACACCGTGGTCGAAGAGGTAGGACACGAGGTCGCGGGTCCGATCGGTGTCGCGGATCATCAGCGGCACCACGGGATGCTCGCCCGGGATGGTCTCGATACCGACCCGCCCGAGGCCCTCCTCGAAACGGTGGGTGAGTGCGCGCAGGCGGGCGAGCAGCGCCCGTCCCTCGGCCGAATCGACGAGCCCGACCGCCGTGCGCGCGGCTCGGGCCTCTCCGGGCGTGATCGGGTTCGAATAGATGTACATCGGGGACGACTCGCGCAGGAACCGCACGAGCGCCGCCGACCCCGTGACGTAGCCTCCGTTGACACCGAAGGCCTTGCCGAGGGTGCCGACGAGTACGTCGGCGGGGCCCGAGTCGGTGTACTCCTCGACGCCCCGGCCCGTCTCACCGAACGCGCCGACGCCGTGGGAGTCGTCCACGACGACGACGACGTTCTCGGGGAAGCGATCGTCGAAGCGCCGGGCGACCTCCATGATCTCCGCCAGAGGGGCGTGATCTCCCCGCATCGAGAAGATGCCGTCGGTCAGGACGAGGGCGCGCCGGACTTTGCCCACCTGCTCCTCCAGCGCCTTCTCGAGCGCCGCCACGTCGTTGTGCGCGTAGATGGCCTTCGCGGCGGGCCGCGCCAGCCGGGCCGCGTTGATGATGCAGTTGTGGTTGAGCTCGTCGCTGATGAGCGCCGTCTCCCGGGTCACCAGCGGGACGATCGACGATACGATGGTCGCGTACGCGGACGAGAACGCCATCGCCGCCTCGCGGCCGTGGAAGGCCGCCAGCGCCGCCTCCAATTCGACGTGCGCGTCGTAGGTCCCCGAGATGAACCGTACGGCTCCGGGTCCGGCGCCGTAGGCCCGGGAGCCCTCCTCTTCGGCGTGGACGACCGTAGGATGCAGGCTCAGTCCGAGATAGGAGTTCGAGTTCATCCTCAGGAAGGGCTTGTCGCCGTGTCCCTCGAGATGGAAGCGCGGACCGCGGCCGTCCGCGGCCGGCACCACGCCGGTCACGACCGCCTCGGCTCCCTTGGCCGTGCCCGCCGTTTCGAGGTCGGCGACGTGCGATTCCAGCAGGGGCGTCAGGCGATCCATGGGCATGCGGGGTCCTCCGATCGATCGGGGTTCAGGGCGTGCCCGCTGCGGCGCGGGCTCGGATGCGGGACAGCATATCGACCGTCATGCGCTCGAGGTCCCACCGGGGCTCCCAGCCCCACTCCTCGCGGGCCGCGCCGTCGTCCAGCCGATGGGGCCAGGAGTCGGCGATCGCCTGCCGCACCGGATCCGGATCGTAGTCGATGCGGAATTCGGGCACGTGGTGGGCGATGGCCTCGGCGAGACGGCGGGGGGTCAACTGCATCGCCGTGATGTTGAAGGCGTTGCGATGGACGAGGCGCGACGGGTCGGCTTCCATCAACTCGATCGCACCGCGGACCGCGTCCGGCATGTACATCATGTCGAGCTGGGTATCGGACCCCAGGAACGAGGTGTATGCGCCTCGCTCGACCGCGTGGAAGAAGATGTCGACCGCGTAGTCGGTCGTGCCGCCGCCAGGAGGGGAATCGCTGACGATTCCAGGATACCGCACACCACGCGTATCGACCCCGAAACGGGTGTGGTAATAGTCGCAGAGCAACTCGCCGGCGACCTTGGTCACCCCGTACATCGTGGTCGGACGCTGCACGGTGTCCTGCGGAGTCCCGTCCTGCGGTGTGGAGGGCCCGAAGGCCGCGATCGACGACGGTGTGAAGATCGCGAAGCCGTGTTCTCGCGCCGCTTCGAGCAGGTGGAAGAGCCCGCCGAGGTTCACCGCGTAGGCCTTTTGCGGATGACGCTCGCCCACGGCCGACAGCAGGGCCGCGAGGTGGAAGACGAGTTCTGGCCGATGCCGTCGAAGGACGTCTGCCAGCGCGCTCGTGTCGGTGCAGTCCAGCGTCTCGAAGGGCCCGGCGCCGGGTCGCGCAGGCGGATGGAGATCCGTAGCCACGACCGCGTCGGCCCCGTATACCTCCCGGAGCGCCGGGACCAGGGCGGTCCCGATCTGACCGGCGGCACCCGTGACCAGAACCCGTCTCACCTGGGACTCCCCCTGGAAGCTGTGGCTGCGCGCGACTCGGGAGCACGAATCGCATCCCCGGAACGCCAATATAGAAGGGGCGGTCCCACCC
>JAHHMJ010000512.1 GCA_018678395.1 Gemmatimonadota bacterium
GCTCTACGACGAGAGTCCGCGCTCGCGGGAGATCGTCTGGATCCTGCTGGCCCAGCGCGCGGCCCGCGGGCTGGGCTCCCTGTACGCCCACGCGAACGAGATGACGATGGCCGAAGCCGGCGCCGTCCACGTCGCGTGGACGCCTCGTGGATGGATGAACACCGAGCCCGAGCTCCTGCAGTTCGAGCAGCAGCTGTACCTGCGCCAGCCGGGCTACGGCACGAGCTACGTGACGGGCAAGTTCCTCCTGGAGCAGCTCCTGGCCAGCTGCGCGCAGCAGGCCGACGAGCATGGGGAGACCTTCGTGCTGCGCGAGTTCTTCGCCGAGCTCAACGCGGCCGGGAACATCCCGTTGTCCCTGATCCGCTGGGAGATGACCGGCCTGGACGACGAGATCCGCGAGCTCTGGGAGTGGACCCCGGTCCGGTAGTTCCGCGGCCCACGGGATGGCGGCCGGTGCACGCCGCCGAGAATCCGGCGCCCCTGCGCAGGGCCACCGCCCTACGTACCTCCCGAGGACGTCCTACGTAGCCGTACGTAACACCCGGCCCGCGCGTGCCGAGCAACTTGGTTGTGACCTTCCCAACGTCTCACCAAGGAGTCCATCATGCACGCCCGCTCTCTGGTCAAAGCGTCCCTGCTCGCCGGTCTTCTCCTGGGCGCCGGCGCCTGCGATGAGCGGCCCGCACCCGTGGAGCCCGACGCTCCCGCGGTCTCGAGCGCGGCCGAAGAGGCTTCGCTCGCGGCGCCGTTCACCGATCTCGTCACCCGTGACATCGCAGGCACGAGCCTCACCTTCTGGCCGTACACAGGCAGGACCCCCACCATCGGCGACGCCGCCGACCCGATCAACCTGATCCTGGTCGGCGACGCGGACCCGCGCACGGTCCGCGATCGACTCCTGGGGCTCAGCGGCGATCGCACCCCGTTCGGCTTCCCGAACGCCATGCCCTTCAACTGCACGTGGGGCGATGCCATCGGCTCTCCCCAGGCGGTCTGGACCGAGCCGTACGGGTGGTCCGGCAGCGTGATCCAACTGGAGTGCGGCAACTACGAGACCCTGCGCATCCACGCGCGGCTCTTCCGGGCCGGTGACGTCACGCTGGTCGGTGTCCACCTCGACCTGCTTATTCCCGGCACCACCGACCACGACGTCATCTCGTGGGAGCTGCCCCGTCTGCTCATGGCCCTCGACCTTCAGCGCATCGGAGGCACGGCCATCGGCGTGGCACCCGCAATCACGCAGGCACCGGCCTATCGGGCGATGAACCCGTTCGTCCTCGCCGGGATTCAGGCCAACGAGCCCGCGCTCTATGCGCTGCTGCGTCAGGTTCCGAACCAGGGACTGCCGGTCTCCATCGATGCCGGGGGCAACCTCCAGAACGACGGCAACGCGCCGATCTTCTCGATGCCCGCGATCCCCGGAAGCGGTGACGGGGGCGCGCAGATCTCGCGGCAAACTGTCGAGATCGACTTCAACCAGACGATCCCGCGGCCCTTCTGTGACAGTGACGGCCAGGAGTTCCTGCAGGTCGTCGGGCCGGTGACGCTCACCCAGAAGGTCACGACCACTCCCTCGGGCAACTTCGTCTCGCAGTGGAGCGCCAAGGGCTACCTGGACGTGCGCCAGGTGGCGCCCGCGGTCACCGAGTGGTACCGCGCCAGGGTGAACCAGCACGGCCGCGGCGTGATGACCGACCAGGTCGAGATGGTGAACGAGATCCAGCTGCGCATGGAGATCCGGCCGGGTGGCGGGGATCGCGGTCAGCTGCAGCTCAACGTCAGCATGGGCCCGAACGGAGCCGGAGCCGTCAGCGCCTCGGCGAGCTGCAAGGGCTGACCCGGACGCTCGGTCTACACGCAGTCCAGGTCCGACGGGCTCACGGCGGCGTCCTCCGGTGTCGGGGGCGCCGCCTCGTCGGCGCCGGTGGTCGGCCCTGTCGGCAGTGGCCTGGTCCGCCTCGTTGACGGCGAAGCGCTCCGCGCCGACGTTGACGCCGCCGCCACCCGCACCGGGTGATCGGCGTCGGTGACTCCCACGGGGCCCAGGCATGCCCGCACCCAACGTCGCTCGTCGCCTGCGCGAAGGGCAGCTCAAGCGGTCGCCCATCCGCGAGATCATGAAGCTCGCGGATCGTCGCAACATCGAAGCGATGGGACTCGACCCGGACGACGTCATCTCGTTCGCAGGCGGGTGGGTAAACCACGAGGCGCCGGATGCGCTGCGGCGCGAATACGCGGCTATCGCCGATGACGCGAGGCTCTTCCACGAGCTCGGAGCCTATTCCCCGACCCGAGGGCTGCGTCGACTGCGCACCGCCCTGCTCGCCGTCGATGCGACGCTCTACCGCACCCCGGAGCTCGCCGACGAGCACCTCCTGATCGGGGGTAGCTCGACCCAGCTCACGCACACGCTCTTCACCACGCTGCTCGATCCGGGCGACCGGGTGGTGCTGTTCGATCCGTCCTACGCGAATTACGGGCCTCAGCTGGACCTCGGACCCGATGGCGTGCAGATCCTCTGGCTTCCGGTCTTCGACGGCGAATCCTGGTCCTTCATGCCCGACCGCGATGCCGTGGTCGGTGCTTTCGAGCGCGTGATCCAAGAGCACGCGCCCCGCCTGCTGCTCCTGTCCTCACCCGACAACCCGACGAGCCGGCTGATCCGCGACGACGTCTTCTTCGACCTGCTCGAGATCGCTCGACGCGCGGACTGCTTCGTCATCGTCGACTTCGCCTACCGGGCCCAGTGCTTCGTGGAGCCCCGGCCGGCGCACTTCTCTGCCAGCCCGGTGGACCACCCCAACCTCATCCGACTCCACTCGAACTCGAAGTGGTGTCGGGGATTGGGACGGCGCCTCGGATGGGTCGAGGCCGCGCCTCACGTGATCGAAGCCCTCGAGGTCGTCCAGCAGAGTACGGCACTCTGCCCCGACAGCGTACACCAGCACGCGCTCGCCGCCTACCTGGACGAGGCCCTCCCGAATGGGTCGCTCGAAGCCTACATGGCCGCGACGAACGCGCTCTACGCCACCGCTGCCCGACATACCGTCGACTGTGTTCGCCGCTACCTCGACATGCCGTGCCTGGAGCCGGAAGGAGGTCTCTACACGGTGGTCGACGTGGGGCGGGACGGCGACGCCTTCGTGCGTGAGATCCTGCCGAAGACGGGGGTCATCTTCGTGCCGGGAAGCGGCTTCGGGCCGTCTCTGCGCGACGCGGTCCGGATCTCGTACGGACCGCTCGTGCACGATCTCGACCGGATCGAAGAGGGGTTCCGGAGGGTGGGCGCCGTTCTCTGACGCGTCCGGGCCGCCGGGCGCCCGCACCCTCGCGCGATCCCCAGCGGGCTCGGGTCACTCCTGTCGCAGAACCTCCACCGGGTCCACCCTCGTCGCACGACGGGCGGGAATCCAGGAAGCGGCCACGGCCACGACCAGCAGGAGGAGCGGCACGGTCGCGAAGGTCACCGGATCACGGGCCGCCACGCCGAAGAGGAGTGACTCCAGCAGGCCCGTCAACCACCAGGCACCGAGCAGGCCCGCTCCCAACCCGAGGCCGGCAACCGCCAGCCCCCTTCGCATCACGAGCGCCTGAACGCTCGATGCCTCCGCGCCGAGCGCCATGCGGATGCCCATTTCCCGCGCCCGTTGGGCTACGGTGTACGACATCACGCCGTAGGTCCCCACGGCGGCCAGCAGCAGCGCGACCCCCGCGAACGCGCCGAGCAGCGTGGTCAAGAAGCGCGGGCGAGCCCGCGCTCCGGCCAACACCTCGTCCATCGTCCGCAGTCCGGCAATCGGCAGGGTCGGATCCATTTCGGCGACGGTACGCCGAGCCTCGGGCACCACCGACAGCGGATTGCCCGCCGTCTCGACCACGACGTTCATCGATCGTGAGGTGAAGCCGTAGATCTCGGCGACCTGCTCGGCGAGGAAGTAGACCTCGGTACCCGTCTCTGCGTCGAGTCCCCCCTGCTTCACATCTTCGACCACGCCGACGATCTCCATCCACGCGTCCCCTCCACAGCAGGGACGGATGCGCCGGCCGATGGGATCGTCGTCGCCGTAGAAGACCCGCGCGAGGGTCTCGTTGACCACGGCCACGGGCAGCGTGCCAGTGCGATCACCCGCCTCGAATCCCCGCCCTCGCACGACCTGGATGCCCATCGTCTCGAGATAGGGGCCGTGAACCGTCTGGTAGTAGTCGACGTTGTGGGCGGGGCCATCCTCTCTCTGCTCGAGGCCCTCGAATTCGGTGTCGTTCGCATTCAGGTCCCGCATCGGGGGCAAGCCCGACATCGAAGCCACGCTGGTCACGCCGGGCAGTGACCCCAATCGATCCTGGAGTCGGCCGTGAAAGTCGGGAGAATCCTGTGGATCGCCGTAGCCGGCCGCAGGGAGGAAGAGCTGGAAGGTCACGCGGTCGGCAGCGTCGAACCCGGGATCCACGGAGACCAGCTCGCCGAAGCTACGGATCAGCAGTCCCGAGCCCAGGGTGAGCACGAGGGCGAGTGCAACCTCGGAGATCACGAGGAGCGAGCGCAGCCGGAGCGCGCCTCCTCCGAGCGTCGTCCGGGTCCCGCCTTCCTTCAGGCTGTCGCTCACTCGCTCGCCTCCGATGTGGCGCGCCGGAGCGAGGCCGAAGAGAAGCCCGGTGAAGAGCGCGACCGCGGCGGTGAAGAGCAGCACCATGCCGTCGAGCTCGACCTCGCCGAGCCGCGGCAGCTCGTCGGGACCGACCGAGCGCAGCACCTCGAGGGAAGTCCACGCGAAGACGACCCCCACCACCCCGCCGGCGACCGCCAGCACGATCCCTTCGGTCAGAAACTGGCGAATCAGGCGCGCCCGTCCGGCCCCGAGGGCCACGCGCACGGAGACCTCCTTCTGCCGGGCCTCGGCCCGCGCCAGCAGCAGATTCGCCACGTTGGCGCAGGCAATCAGGAGGACGAAGCCCACTGCGCCCAGCAGCACCCAGAGCGCCGACCGCACCGGGCCGACCACGCGGTCGTGAAGCGGCTCGATCAGGAACGGGTGCGTTTCGGGATTCGGGAGGTGCATGTCCCCCGGGTTTGCCTCGTCCCATCCGCGCACCAGCTCGTCGACCTCCCGCTCCGCCGCCGCGATATCCGTGCCGCGGGCCAGGCGCCCGACGAGATTGAGGTAGTGCGATCCGCGGCCGCCGGGGTTGGTCGGGTCGAGGCCCAGCGGCTCCCACAGCTCGATCCCCTCGTCGTTCAGGTCGAACCCGGGTGGCATGACGCCGACCACCGTGGCGTTGACACCGTCGACGTCGATCGACGTTCCCACGAGGTCGGGATCGGCCCCGAACGAGCGCTGCCAGAGTTCCCAGGACATCAACACGACCGGTTCCGCACCAGGGCGGTCGTCGTCGGGACCGAAGGTGCGCCCGTATCGGGCCGACACCCCGAGCACCTCGAAGAGCTCGGCGGTCGCAACGGCCCCGGGGACTCGCTCGGGACGCTCGCCGCCGCCGACGCTCGCCGGTGAACCGCGATACGCCCCCACCTGCGCGAACGTCCGGGTCCGTTCACGAAACTCGAGGTACTCCGGGGGTGAGACCCAGAAGGTCTCGAACCCCATGGTCGGAAACGCCGAGTTGATCGCGACCAGCTCTTCGGAATCGGGATACGGAAGCGGCTCGAGAACCACCCCGTTCACCACACTGAAGATGGCCGTGTTCGCTCCGATGCCCAGTCCCAGTGTGGCGACCGCCACCACCGTGAATCCCGGTTGGCGCAGCAGGCCCCGCAGTGCATGACGCATCTCTCGCATCCACCCGTCCATCAGCCCCTCCTGAAGTCCCATGTCACCCGCCCCGCGACCCACCCCCCACACCCACCTCAGTCCCTCACCGAACGACATCCCCCCGGCCCTGAGGTCGTGCAGATCCGCACGCCACTCTTCGGCCCAGCGGGCCCGCTCGTCCCTGGGAACGGCCCACGCCGCGCAGCGGACCAGCGCGCGAAGCACGCGGTCGCCCAACCCCACCCGTCGCCCGGTCACGCGCCCCCGTCACCTCCCCCCACCGGCCGCAACCCGAAGTCGTCGGCCAACAACCGGCGCGCCTCGGCCAGGCGCTCGTCCGCCCGGGCAGCCAGAGCGAGGCCCTCGGAGGTCAGACGATAGATCCGTCTGCGCGGGCGCCCTTCGGCGTGCGCCGAGGCCTCGCCCTCCCAGGTCGATTCGAGGTGACCGCCCGCCTCGAGGCGTCGCAGTGCCGGGTACACGGTCCCGGACGGAAGCCCCGAGACCTGCATGATCTGGAAGCCGTGTCGGCGCCCGCTGGCGAGGGCCCGCAGGATCAGTGAGGTTGCGTGCGTCAGTCGAATCGGCATGGCGTTGGGTCTCCTGCTCGTCTTGGACACTCGTCCTCTACATAGGGTTGCAAGCATGTCGCTGCAAGATCGGCCGCCCGTACGCCGCATCGTATCGCTGGCCTGCTCCAACACCGAGATCGTGACGGCCCTGGGCTGCGCCCATCTGCTCGTGGGCGTCGACGACCACTCGGATCACCCCGAGGACGTGGTGGC
>JAHHMJ010000623.1 GCA_018678395.1 Gemmatimonadota bacterium
GTGGACTCCACGCGCTCCTCGAGCGCGTCGACGACCTGGCGGTCGAGATGTTGGACTCGGCGGCCTCTCGCGCGCTCCTTCGGGAGGCCCACGAACGTTGAGGGCCCGGGCGACGTATCTTTGGTCCAACGGATGCCCCCTCGCGAAAGTCGATCCCCTCACGACCCGCACCTCATGGACGCGGGGGAGCTTCGGGCCACTCGCGAACGGCTGCAGTTGGTGGTCGACTACATACGGGAGTATGCGGGCGGCTAACCGACCTGATCCCGCGCCCGCGTCCGCTCCATGAGGTCTTCGAAGGCCGGCAGGTTGCGCAGGTTCTCGAGGTCCGGGTCGCGGTCCAGCCATTCGGGGTTGCCGAAGCCGATGGCCACGGCCGACTCCAGGCACTCGAGCGCCCGCTCGGGCAGCCCCGCAACGGCGTAGAGGCAGGCCACGTTGTATCGGACTCCCGCGTCCTCGGAATCGAGGTTCAGCGCTCGCTCCGCCCACTCCAGCCCCTCCATGCGGCGTCCCAACCGGCAGAGCGCTACGGCGTGCATCGTGGCGGCTCGGGCGTCGTCGGGATTCAGATCGAGGTGCCGCTGCGTCACCCTCAGGGCATCGCGGTAGGCTTCCCGGGCTTCCTCCGGGCGATCCACCGCCTCGAGAGACTGTGCGAGGAAGAATGCCGACGCGTAGTCCTCACGGACGCGCAAGGCATCACGATACAGGTCGGCGGCTTCGTCGAACCGGCCCGTCTGGAAGCAGGCACGGGCGTGGAAGTAGTAGGCCTCGAAGAGCCGGGGATCCAGCTTTGACGCTTGGCGGAACGAAGCCTCGGCGGCACTGATCTCACCCGATACGAAGAGAACGGCGCCCAGGGCGGCGTGAGACTCGGCCTGATCGGGGTCCAGCTCCAGCGCTCGCTCCGCGGACCTCCGCGCCCGCTCGAGGTCGGGTCCGCTGGTCGGGAAGTACATGGCCAGGAGCGCCGCCACATCGGCGAGTCCCGCATGGGCAAGTCCAAACTCCGGATCCACCGCGATGGCCTTGCCGAACATCTCGCGCGCGAAGACCAGGCTTCGCCGCCGCGTCTGGAAGAGGAATCGTCGGCCGCGCACATAGTACTCCAGTGCCTCGATGTGCCGCGTCGGGACCTTCCCGATAGCACGCCGCTCGTGCTCGAGCAGTACGACGTTCATGGCTCGGGCCACGCTGTGGGCGATCTCGTCCTCGATAGCGAACAGATCGTCCCTCGTACGGTCGAAGCGCTGCGACCAGAGGTGGTATCCGTTCTCGGCATCCACCAGGTGTGTAGTCACGCGCAGGCGCTGGTCGGAAAGGTGGACACAACCCTCCAGGACGGCGCGAGCCCCGAGGACCCGCCCAAGCTTTCGGACATCTTCCGGAACTTCGTCGTATGCGAAGGATGAACTGCGGGCGACCACCTGCAGGTCGCGGATGCGAGCGAGGTCAGTGACGAGCCGGTCGGCGAGCCCGAAGCCGAACAGTTCGGCCTGTTCGCCTCCACCCACGGCCACAAAGGGGAGCACGGCCACGGAGCGCGGCGGGGCCCGGGGCCGGGGCCGACGCGCACCTTCTGCGCCGATGCGCCACGCAATCCCCAGAGTCGGGATCAGAAATGCGGCGAGAACGGCGATCGTGACCTCGACGGCCGGCGCTTGAAGCGCGTAGCGTGTCTCGGCCCAGGAACTGAATTCCAGCAGGGCCCAGCCCGCAGCCAGATAGACCCCCAGGACCTGGGGGACTCGGCGGTCCAGCACCTCGCTGACGAACCGACCCATGACCGCATCCTCGTCCGAAACCCCTGCAAGAGGGCGTACGAGAGGGATACCTCAGTATACGGGAATGCGCGGGGGCGTGTTTCCTGGCCGGGGCGAGGCCGGCAACCCTCAAGCCCCAACCGCCGTCGCGGCACGATCCACCTCTTCGGGGCGCACGTAGATCACGTAGCCGTATCCCTCACCCCCGCTCGCCACGCCGCTGGAGGCGTAGACGTTCACGTCGGCCTCGTACAGGCGTTGGTGCACTTCGACGAGGGCTCCCGGGGCGTCGTCCCCCTGAACCAGAAGAGCCCCGTGCGGGCCATCGAGCGGCAGGCCCAGATGGGCGGACTCACGCTCCAGGCGGCCTGGATCGGCGGGGAAGATCGTGAGCTGCGTACGGAGAAGTCCCACGGGGACCGCCGTGAACGCCAGCAGGTCGACACCGGCATCGGCCAATGCCGACAGGAACCGGAACGCCTCACCCGGCTGATCCGGGACGGTGGCGTGGAAGTACTCCACCCTTCGGATGCGGTGAGCCATCACCTCACCTCCACTCGAGGATGGGAGGGATGTCGAAAGATAGGGGAAGGGGGCGCCGGAGTCCCAACGCCCCCCCCTACCTCATCCGCCGACGCGGATATCGATGTCGCCGTTCTTCGACCCCGACTCAGGCGGGGCGGAACGCCCGCCTGATGTATGCCCCCGCGCTGAGCAGCGACGCAGCCGCCGCCAGCGCGGACGCCGGAAGGAGAATCCCCTCCGCGACGCCCAGGGTGGCCGCCAGCACCAGACCCAGCACGAGCGTCGTCGCCACCCTGCCGTGAATCTCGTGTTCGAAGCTCACTGGTCTCTCGAGACGGCGGAGAAGTATCCAGCCGGCGAGAAGAACGAAGTCGCGCAGAAACACCGCGACCACCAGCCACAGCGGCAGCTGGGTGAAGAGCGGACGCCCCAGAAGCGTGATCGTGACCAGCGCCGTGAACTGCAGGCTCTTGTCCGCCACGGCGTCCAGAAGCGCACCGACGCGAGACGTGGCGCCCCACCTGCGCGCGAGGTACCCGTCGAGCAGATCCGAGGCGCCGGCCACCACCACGAGCCAGAAGGTCGGGCTGACCCACCCGGCGGCGACGCCTGCTTCGGCCCGGTCCCAGGCCACCACGACGAACACCGGCACGAGCAGAAGCCGTATGCCCGTGAGGAGATTCGGGATCCAGGCCTGGACGCGATTCGGCGAGGGAGATGTGGCGCTGGAGTTCATCGAGGGCGTCCGGGGTGGCCTGGTGCGGTTCCGGGGAACGTGACGGGACAGCGGGCCGCAGACCAGACCCCTCGTCGCCGTCCGGGGCCGCCCCCGCTCCGCCCCCCGGGCCCACCCTCGACATCGCACCCCACTCCCCCGCATCTTGCGCCCCCCCTCAGCCGGACCGTTTCGGCGTCCAAAACGATAGTGGAGAGGTGCGCGGGCGATACTCGAAGCAGGGCCGCCCGCCCCAGACAGACACACCGAAGATGGAGACCGCCCCGTGAACACCCCCGCCGACCTCGTACCGCCCCCCGTTCCCGGGGAAGACGGCGCATACGACCTCGACGACGCGGCCCTCTATCTCAACCGTGAGTTGACCTGGCTGAACTTCAACTTCCGGGTACTCGCCGAGGCGCGAAACGAGCGCACGCCGCTGCTCGAGCGCATCAAGTTCATCTCGATCGTGGGCAGCAACCTCGACGAGTTCTTCATGAAGCGGATCGGCGGCCTGAAGCAGCTCGTCACCGCCGGCATCCAGGACGTCGCGGTCGACGGACGTACGCCCGAGGAGCAGATGGCCGAGGCCTCGGACCTCGTGGCGGAGCTCGAAGCGCGGTTGCGGCAGAGCTTCGACGACCTGCTCCCGGCGTTGGAAGCCGAGGGCATCGTCGTGCGCCGATTCGAGGACCTCGCGCCCGAGCACAAGGAGGAGATCCTCGAGGAATACGTCACCAACATCTATCCCCTGGTGACGCCGCAGGCGACGGACTCGGCCCACCCCTTCCCCTTCGTCTCGAACCTGTCGCTCAATCTGCTCGTCACGCTCCGGCATCCGGGTGACACCCAGGAGCATCTGGCCCGCGTCAAGGTCCCCACCAGCCCGGGTGTGAACCGGTTCCTTCGGACGGGCGACGGCACCACCTTCGTGCCTCTCGAGAGCGTGATGGCCGCCGACCTCGACCGGCTGTTCCCCGGCATGGAGGTCGTGGCCTGTGAGTTCTTCCGGGCCACCCGCAACGCCAACACCGAAAAGGACGAGGAGTCGGCCGACGACCTGGTCGAGATGATCGAGGCAGAGCTGCGTGAGCGTCGCCTCGCCCCGATCGTACGAGTCGCCATCGGCACCGGCATGGACCGGGTCCACAAAGGACTGCTCGCGGCCGAGTTGGGCCTGGACGAAGTCACCGACGTCTTCGAGGTCACGGGACTCCTCGGGATGCGCGACGTGTCCGAACTCATGCGTGTCGACCGGGCCGATCTGAAGGACGCGCAGCACCACCCCGTCGATCACCCGGACCTCACGACCCCGGGCTCGATCTTCTACACGATCCGCGAGAAGGGCTCGCTGCTGCTCCGCCACCCGTACCAGTCCTTCGCTTCGTCGGTGGAGCGCTTCCTGGAAGAGGCGTCGCAGGACCCCAAGGTCCGGGCCATCAAGATGACGTTCTATCGGACGTCCGGAGACTCGAAAGCCGTCCATCATCTCATGGAGGCGGCCCGAAACGGCAAGCAGGTGGCGGTGGTGATGGAGATCAAGGCCCGCTTCGACGAAGAAGCCAACCTGGGGTGGGCCCACGATCTCGCCAGCGTGGGCATCCACGTGACCTACGGCGTGGTCGGCCTCAAGACCCACTGCAAGACGGTGCTGGTGGTACGGCAGGATTTCGACGGGCTGCGCCGTTACGCGCACATCGCCACCGGCAACTACCACGCGGGCACCGCGCGCCACTACTGCGATCTGGGACTCCTCACGTGCGACCCCGCCATCGGCGCCGATCTCACCGAGCTCTTCAACTACCTCACGACCGGGTACAAGCCCAGCCGCAACTATCAGCGGGTACTCACTGCGCCGAAGGGACTCAAGGACGCCATCCTGGAGAAGATCGATCGCGAGATCGAGCACCAGCGATCTGGTCAGGGCGGCCTGATCCAGTTCAAGCTGAACGCCCTCGAGGACGTCGACGTCTGCCGCTCGCTCTACCGCGCATCGCAGGCCGGAGTGAAGGTCGACCTCGTCGTGCGCGACACCTGCCGGGTACGTCCGGGCTTGCCGGGACTCAGCGAATCCATGCGGGTCGTGTCGATCGTGGGCCGCTTCCTGGAGCACGGCCGCATCTACTACTTCGGCAATGCCGGCGACGAGGAGTATTACATCGGGTCGGCAGACGCGATGCGGCGCAACCTGGAGAGCCGGGTCGAGATTCTCGCACCAGTCGAGCGGCCGGAGTTGCGAGAGGAGCTGCGCTTCCTCCTGGACACACAGCTGGCCGACGCCGTCGCGGGTTGGCAGATGCAGCCGGACGGAAGCTATGTGCGTCGCCCGAGCGACTCACCGGACGACGTGGACTCGCAGACCGCGCAGATCCGCCGTGCGGAGGCGCAGCACTGGCAGGCCACCCGGCTCAAGCGCCGTCAGGTGCGCGGGGTGCAGGAGGAGCCGGTACGGGTGGGGCCGCCGCTGGCCTGACGGCTCACCTGGGGGCGGACGCCGCGGACCCGAGGATCGGACGTCGCTAGCGAACGCCGGCGCTCGCATGGCGGTCCACCCCTCGACCGTGCATGATCTCGGGACGATCGGATCCCATGCATCCCGTCCCCTACCCCCCATGTCGCTCGCCACCCGCGTCCTCATCGGCCTCGTCGCCGGGCTCGCGCTCGGCCTGATCCTCGCACCGGCCGACGCCGGAGCGGCTGCAACGATCGTGGCCTGGATCGAACCGGTCGGGGCGCTCTGGGTGAACGCCATCCGGATGACGGTGGTGCCGCTCCTCGTCGCCCTCCTGATCGCGGGGGTGGCGTCGGCCCGCCAGGGCGCCGTCGCGCGCATCGGTGG
>JAHHMJ010000198.1 GCA_018678395.1 Gemmatimonadota bacterium
GCCGGGGAGCCCGACCTGCTCGTGGCGGACGAACCGACGACGGCCCTCGATGTGACCGTCCAGGCGCGCATCCTCGCGCTCTTGCGCCGGGTAACCGAGGAGCGCGGCACGGGGTTGCTGCTGGTCAGCCACGATCTGGGCGTCGTGGCCGAGACCTGCCACCGCGTGGTGGTGATGTACGGAGGGCGCATCGCCGAGAGCGGCCCGGTCGGCGACGTGCTCTCGCGTCCGCTGCACCCCTACACCCGCGCCCTGCTCGAAGCGCGTCCGAGTCTGGTGGACGACCGTCGACTCCCCGAACCCATCCCGGGTGAAGTACCGACTCCGGCGTCGTGGCCGGAGGGGTGTCGTTTCCATCCGCGCTGTCCCCGGGCCGACGCGCAGTGCGGGACCGAGGCCCCGGTCGAACGCACGCTGGGCGGACACGTCGTCCGCTGCTGGCACGCGGAGTCCCCCGAGGAGGGCCCGTGACGGCGCCCGCCCTGGAAGTGCGCGGCCTGCACGTGTCGTATCCCGATCGGCGGAGGGGTGCCTCGGCTGGTACCCGCTTCCCGGCCGTCCAGGGAGTGGACCTGCGGATCGACGCCGGGGAGGCGGTCGGCCTGGTCGGCGAGTCGGGGAGCGGGAAGTCGACCATCGCCCGCGCGCTGGTGGGGGTGGCCGACCTCGATTCCGGCTCCATCACCTGCCGAGGCGACGACCTGATCGGCCTGCGGCGGCGGAATCCCGGTGCCGCGGCACGCCGAGTACAGATGGTGTTCCAGGACGTGTCGGGGGCTCTGGATCCACGCCAGAGGATCGGTGCGGCGTTGAGGGAAGCACTCTCGCTTCACGGCCTGCTCGGAGACGATGGGGGCGAGGCGCGGATCGCGTCGCTCCTCGACGAGGTCGGGCTGCCGCACTCGTTCGCGGAGCGATATCCGCACCGCCTGAGTGGAGGCCAGAGGCAGCGCGTCGGGATCGCACGCGCCCTGGCGGTCGAACCCGACGTGCTGGTGCTCGACGAGCCGGTTTCGGCCCTGGACGTCTCGGTCCAGGCCCATATTCTCGGCCTCCTCGACCGGCTGCGAATGGAGCGAGAGGTCGCTCTGCTCCTGATCGCGCACGACCTTGGGGTCGTCCGGAACGTCTGTCGAAACGTCGCGGTTCTGTATCGGGGGCGCGTCGTCGAATCCGGGCCGACCGAGACGCTGTTCAGCGACCCCAGGCACCCCTACACACGCGATCTTCTGCGGTCCGTACCTCGGGTTGCGGTAACGGGTGAACCTCCGTTCGCGTATCCCCTGGGCGACAGCGAGCCCGTAGGGTCGGAGCATCCGGATGGATGCCCGTACGCCTCCCGGTGCACGCACCCGGGTCGAGATGGGCGTTGCGAGCGGGAGGCCCCGCCGCTCGGGGTCGTGGAACACGGTCACTCGGTGGCATGCTGGAGGGAGGGTGAGCAGCCCCGATCCGGGGCTTGACACCAGGAGACGGGCGCGCCCATTATCCCGTCCTGCTGTCAACCAGGTTCTTGACGAAGACCGCGGCCTGACCTGCCGCATATCGACTGGAACACTCTGCTGGAGGTTCACTTGGTCGGAGTAATGCGAGTTTACGGAGCCCTGCTCCAGATCCCGGGAATGGAAGCCCCCGACGAGACGTTCTCCGAGCTGATTGCGCGGCTCTGGGGCGACACGGGATTCATGCGGTGGCCTCTCCTGTTCTGCCTCGCCATGGGTCTGGCCGTCATCGCCTGGAAGTTCGTCGATCTGTCGGGCAAGGCCGCGAAGACGCGGAAGATCCTGCGCGACGTCGACGAGGTTCTCAACCAGGGCCGCATCCGTGAGGCCCTCGAGATCACCCGCGACTCGAATGCGCCGGCCGCGAAGATCCTCTACGCGGGCCTCGAGCGGCACGACGAGGGGACGGAGCGCGTCATGAAGGCGATCGAGAACCAGGGCCTGATCGAGCTCTCGAAGCTCGAGAAGGGGCTCGTGGTGCTCGCGACCCTGACCAACGTGGCGCCGCTGCTCGGCTTCCTGGGTACGGTGATCGGGATGATCCAGGCCTTCCAGTCGATCGAGCTGGCTGGAGAGGTCGAGGCGACGCTGGTCGCCGGAGGGATCAAGGTGGCGCTCCTGACGACCGCGGCCGGTCTGGTGATCGCGATCCCCGTGAGCGTGGGCCACAATTACTTCGTCGCCCGTATCGACAGCCTCGTCATCGACATGGAGGAATCCGCACAGCGGATGATCGACGCCCTCCACGCGATGAAGACCTGACGCGACGAGTCGCGGCAACGCACATCGCGCGGGCCTGGTCGGCCCGTCGATCTGAGAGGGTCTCCCGGGGATTTCCGGGGGGCCCTCTTCGCGTCTTCGCGACGTGCTGGGCGAGGTGTCGGCGGGTGGGGCGAGAAGGTGTGACCCGTGCCGGGAAACAAGTGTTTGCACGGGGCGCCGCCGGCGGGGTATGATGGGAGGTCTCTGTTCACTTCCCCTCGTCCCCGATCGCTTCCATGCGGGTCCGCGTCGCCCTGCTCGCTCTCATCCTCGGGATCCCTCCGGCAGCCTCGGCGGCCCGCCCGTCGAGTTTCCAGGCCCCGGCCGTGGTGGAGTCGGTCGATTCCGCGCGCGAGGAGTTCGACGCCGGTCGTAGTTGGCATGCGGCGCAGATCCTGTCGGCGCTGTACGACGCCGGGGAGTTGGGGCCTGAAGACGTCCTGCTGCTCGCTCGGGCGCGGGCCGGCTATCGCGATTGGCGGGGGACGGCGGCGGTCCTGGACGGCCAGGATTGGCTGGACACGGTCGATGGCGGTGCCGGTTGGTTGGTGCTCGGTCGGGCGCAGGAGGGGCTGGGCGTCGCCGGGTCCGCTGCGGACGCCTATGGTCGACTGCTCGCGCTGACCACGGAGAACTCGTCGGAGGCGCCGGCGATTCGGGCGCGCCTCGCCCGCATGCAGTGGGAGGAGGGCGATACGGCCGCGGCCCTCGAGACCCTGGGTGGCCTCGTCGGCCAATCGACGCTGCGCTCGTGGACGGCCTCCGGCATGATCGAAGCCGTCGTCGAGGCGGGCCGGCCGGCCCGAGTGGATGCCCTGCTCGAGCACGTCATGGATCCCGAGGTGGGCTCGCGGGTGGTCGACGCCCGTTTGCGGGCGCTCCTCGTCGTCGGTGACACCGCCGGGGCCGCCGTCGGCTACGCGTCGTTGCTCACGGGTGAAGGCGTGTCGAGCGCCGTCGCGGTTCGGGGGCATCGCGTCATGGGTGATGCCGCCCGGCGCGCGGGCGATACGGACCGAGCGCTGGCCGCCTACCTGGAGGCGGTTCAGCGGGCGAGTCTCGGGAGCGCCGAAGGAAGTCTGGCAGCGAGCCGCCTGCTGCCGTCGATGCCTCGGTCGTCGCCTGAGACGGCGCTCAAGATGGCGAGGCTCATGGACCGGAGCGGCGACGGGGGCGGCGCTCTGCGGGCCTACGATCGCTACGTGGAGTGGGCGGAAGAGCCCGATCCCGCGGTGCGGGTCGAGCGCGCGCGCCTGCTGGCGACCGTTCCGTCGCGGGTCGGTGAGGCGATCCGTGAATGGAGAGCCCTCTCGAATCACGAGGACCCCGAGGTCGGCGTCCGGGCCCTGACGCTCTGGTCGGCCGTGCGGCGTCGGCAGGGCCGTACCGGTGACTACCGGACGCTGCGGGGGTGGCTCGTGGAGCGCTACCCGAGCAGCGCCGAGGCGGCGGGTGTCGTCTTCTTCCGTGCCGATGCCGCGCACGATCGCCGGGACTGGAACGCCGCCCTGCAGGGGTACGATCAGGTGGCGACCATGGCGCCGGCCGTGGACTACGCGGGCCTCGCACGGATGCGGGCCGGACAGATCCACCTGCACCGAGGTGACCCCGTCGCAGCGGCCTCGGTCTTCGAAGCCTACCTGGCGGACTTCCCGGAGGGACGCCGCTGGGAGGAGGCGGCGTACTGGGCCGCTCGGAGCCATCGCGATGCCGGGACGCCGGAGGCGGGGCGCCTGCACCTCGACCGTCTCCGTGCCGAGGCCCCGTTCTCGTACTATGCGGTGCTCACGGCGGACCTTCTGGGGGAGCCGTACGCGGTGGATCTCCCGGCCGGGCCCTCGCCCGCCCCGCCCCCATGGCTCGTCGAGCGCCTCGATGTACTCGACGCCCTGTCCGCGGCGGGCCTCGACGAAGGCGTGGCCGCCGAAGTGGCTGCCCTGCGCAGGCGTGCGGAGCGTGAGGGTGGCGAAGCGTTGCTCTCGCTCGCCGAGGCGCTGAACGCGCGCGACCGGACACTCACCGGAATCAACGTCGGGTGGGCGGCTCGCCGTGCCGGCGAGCCGTGGAGCGATCGGATGGTCCGGATCGTCTATCCCTTCCCCTACCAAGAGTTGGTACTCCGGGAGGCCGAAGAGGTCGGCGTCGATCCCCTCCTGCTCGCCGCGCTCATTCGACAGGAGTCGGCGTTCGTACCCGATATCGTCTCGTCTGCCGGCGCGATCGGCCTCATGCAGGTGATGCCGGCGACGGGCCGTGACCTCGCCCGGTCGGTGGGTGTGCCGAACTTCACCGCGGAGACGCTCGAGAGTCCCGAGATCAACCTGCACCTCGGCGCGCGGTTCCTCGTCGACCAGCTCGACCGCTACGGTCCGGAACTGCCGCTGGTGCTGTCCGCGTACAACGCCGGACCCGCGCGCGCGAATCGCTGGCGCACCTTCCCCGAGGCCTCCGATCTGCTCCGGCTCACCGAGCGGATCCCCTTCGCGGAGACGCGTGGGTACGTGAAGAACGTGACGCGCAATCGGCGCCTCTACGAAGCCCTCTACGGTGACGTTCTGACGACGACGGGTCGTTGATTCGCGTCCGTCAGCCGCCGTACCACAGAGGGAACTGATGTTTGCGTTGCCCCGCGCGGGGCGAGGTTAGTAGTCTGAATGCGAACCCGGGGCCGTGGGGTCCCGATCGACCGTCCGCGCAAGGAGGCTGCCCATGTTCAAGGGGACCGTGAAGTGGTTCAACGACACCAAGGGGTACGGCTTCATCCAGCGGTCCGGGGGTGACGATCTCTTCGTGCACTTCTCGGCGATTCAGGGCGACGGTTTTCGGACCCTCGCCGAGGGTCAAACCGTCGAATTCGACGTCTGCGAAACGCAGCGGGGACAGGAGGCGGCGAACGTAGTCTGCAACTGACGGGCTCCGCTCCGTCGACCGACGCCCCGCGGGCCGCACGGCGGTCGCGGGGCGTTCTTCGTTCAGGCTCCGGTAGTCGCCGGAGCGCACGGGCGTCCGTCGGGTAGTGAGCGTGCGGCCCGGCATCGTATGTTGCCGGGCTCGCCGCTCGAGCGGAATCACCGCCCGCCCTCTTCACCTCGCCACCCCACGCACCCGTGGAGATTCCCCCCAAGACTCGGCCGCGCCTCTTCCTCATCGATGCGTATGCCCTCATCTACCGGTCGTATTTCGCGTTCATCAACCGGCCCCTGATGAACTCGAAGGGGGAAAACACCTCCGCGCCCTTCGGCTTCACGCGCTTCCTCGAGCAGTTGAAGGAAGACTTCGAGCCCGACTACCTGGCCGTCGTGTTCGATGCGGGGGACTCCTTCCGGGAGGAGCTCTACCCGGCATACAAGGCTACGCGCGAGAAGATGCCGGAGGATCTGGCTGCCTCGCTCCCCCGGGTGCGAGCCGTGGTGGAGGGCTTCCGGGACCCGGTGATCGAACTGGAGGGCTACGAGGCGGACGACGTCATCGGCACCCTCGCGCGGCAGGCTTCCGAAGCCGGGCTCGAGGCGGTGATCGTGTCCGGTGACAAGGACTTCTACCAGCTCGTCGGACCGCACGTGCACCTGCTCAATCCGGGTCGGGGAGGCCCGAACGGCGTGGACGCCGACTGGGTGGATCTGTCGAATGCCGACGAGAAGTTCGGGATTCCCCCGGACAAGGTGATCGACTACCTGGCGCTGATCGGCGACTCGTCGGACAACGTGCCCGGCGCCCCGGGCATCGGTCCGAAGACGGCGTTGAAGCTCCTGCAGGAGCACGGGTCGGTGGATCGAATCCTCGAGGTGGCGCCGGGCCTCAAGGGCAAGCGAGCCCGCGAGTCCCTCACGGCGCACGCCGACGATGTTCGGATGTCTCGAACGCTGGTCACGATCCAGCAGGATCTCCCCGTGCCGCTGGAACTGGATCGTCTCGCGGTAGGGGAGCCGGATTACGCGGCGCTGCGCGACGTCTTTCTGGAGCTGGAATTCCGGCGTCTGAGCGAACGGTACACCCAGTTGGCCCTCGAGTCCGACGCACTCGAGAGCACCACCGCGTCCGAGGCCCGGTACGCGTTGCTCACCGATCCGGATGCGGTCGCGACATGGGTGGACCGGGCTCGCGCCGCGGGTCGCGTCGCGGTCGATACCGAGACGACCGGTCTCGATCCGATGCGCGCGGGTCTCGTCGGCGTTTCGCTCTCGCTCGCGGAAGGCGACGCCGCCTACATGCCCTTCGCGCATCGCTCGCCGTCGGCTCCGACACTGGAGTTCGACGCTCCTGCGGAGTCGATCCCGAATCTGCCGCCCATCACGTCCGAGTCGATGGCGCCCCTGCGCGACCTCTTCGCGGACCCCGACATCGAGATCATCGGTCACAACCTCAAGTACGACCTCATCGTGCTGAGGCGGGCCGGAGCACCGCTGGGGGGGCGCCTGCGGGACTCGATGGTCGCCTCCTACGTGCTGGACCCGGGCCGGCGCTCGCACGGGCTCGACGCGCTCTCCATGGAGATCCTGGCCCACAAGACCACCACGTACGCCGAGGTCGCCGGGCGGGGTCGGAAGGAGATCCCGTTCGCGGAGGTGCCCCTCGCCGATGCCCGCGACTACGCCTGCGAGGACGCGGACTGCTCGTGGCGGCTCTGGGAGCGATTCGAAGCGGAGTTGGAGAAGAACGAACTCATCGCGCTGTTCGACACGCTCGAAATGCCGCTCGTCCCGGTGTTGGCCGACATGGAGGAAGCCGGCATGCGGGTCGACACCGACGTGCTGGGTTCGATGTCCACACGACTTCGCCTCGAACTGCAGGCTCTGGAGACGCAGATCCACGCCGCCGCGGGGGCACCGTTCAACTTGAACTCGACTCCCCAGCTGAGAGACGTGCTCTTCACCCGTCTCGAGCTCCCGGTGGTGAAGCGGACGAAGACCGGACCGTCCACCGACGCCTCGGTTCTCGAGGAGCTCGCGGCCGACGGGCACACGGTCCCTCGTCTGATGCTCGAGTATCGAGAGATGGAGAAGCTCCGCAACACCTACGTCGACTCACTCCCTCGCCTCGTGAACCCCGAGACGGGGCGCATCCACACCAGCTTCAATCAGACCGTCGCGGCCACGGGCCGCCTCTCGTCGTCGGATCCCAACCTGCAGAACATCCCCATCCGGACGGAGCTGGGCCGAGAGGTGCGCAAGGCGTTCGTCGCCGCGGAGGGCCACGTACTGCTCGGCGTCGACTACTCCCAGATCGAGCTCCGCGTACTCGCGCATTTCTCGGGCGACGAGCCGCTCGTGACGGCATTCCGCGATGGGGTGGACGTTCATCGGCAGACGGCGGCGGTGATCTTCGACGTCGACATCGACTCGGTGAGCCCGGCACAGCGCGCTCAGGCGAAGACCATCAACTTCGCCACGCTCTATGGTCAGGGCGCATTCTCATTGGCCCGTCAGCTCGGGATTCCGCGGGCGGACGCTCAGGCGTTCATCGACCAGTACTTCGAGCGGTTCAGCGGGGTGCGTGGCTACCTCGACGAGCAGGTGGCACAGGCGAAGGAGCACGGCTTCGTCGAGACTCTTCTCGGCCGGCGCCGCTATGTGCCGGAGTTGAAGTCGCGGAACTGGAACATCCGCCAGTTCGGCGAGCGCATCGCCCAGAATACCCCGATCCAGGGGACGGCGGCGGACCTGATCAAGAAGGCGATGCTGGACGTCGCGATGGCGCTGGGTCAGGGCGGGACCGGTGCTCGCATGCTGCTCCAGGTGCACGACGAGCTTCTCTTCGAAGTGCCGGTGGATTCCGTCGACCGCGTACGGGAGTCGGTGGTCGCGCGGATGGAGGGTGCGATCCGCCTGGACGTTCCGCTCGTCGCGGACTGGGGCGTCGGACACAGCTGGTACGACGCCAAGGGCTGACGACCGCGGGCCGTTCCCGCCATCGCACCGCCCCGCAACCGAGGGGATCGTGGGACACCTGCCGGACGTCCGGTCCGGTGGTCCCAACATCCAAGCGGGAGGCGGGCATGAGCCGATCGGTGAACAAGATCATCCTCGTGGGCAACGTGGGTCGGGATCCCGACATCCACGAGACGCAGTCGGGAACCAAGGTCGCGCATCTGTCGCTGGCGACGAATCGTCGTATGAGCGGCGCTGACGAAGAGGCGGAGCGGACCGACTGGCACCGCATCACCTTCTGGAACCGCCTGGCGCAGTTCGCGGAGGACCACATCCGCGTGGGAGCCCGGCTCTACATCGAGGGCCGCATCGAATACGACAGCTACGAGCGTGACGGGGTGACGATCCCGACGGCCGAAGTTCACGCGCGGGAAGTGGTGCTTCTCACGCCCCGCGAGGCGGTCGTCCAGGCGGCGTGATGCGGGCGTCGTCAGAGCCAGGGATGGAACCGAGGGTTCACTCCGAAGAGGAGTGCCCAGTCCCCTCCCGGGCCGAGGCCTCGGACGACGTCGACCGTGAGCACATCCCACAGGAGATCGAGCCCGAGTCCCACGCTGCCCCGCACCCCTGCGTCCGGGTCTCCTGTCCAGCCGGCGGGAAGCACGTCCGGTCCGGCGATGAAGGTCCGGCCGACGGAGCCGAGCAGGTGCACGCCGACCCACGGGGCGGTGATCCGGCGTCCGATCTCGGCCTGGACGAGCCAGTATCGGTCGCCGACGAGTGCCCGGTGGTCGTGCCCCGGCAGTGTGTTCCGTCCTCCCAGGAGCGTGAGCCCCTGGGGGGGCGGGTCGTCGGCGAGTCCCAATCTCACCGAGAGATCCACGTCGAGCGTTCTCCAGGCATCGTCGCGGCGGACGGCGAGAATCCCCTCTGCGGAGGTCCACGTGCGGCCATTGAGTCGGGCCGCCTCGAGATCCACGCTGGCGTCGACCGGTCCGAACAGTCGCGGCCACGCAACTTCTGCGCCCACCGTGCGGGCGATCCCGTCCTCGATCGGCCTCACGGGCCGGAAGACCCCGGTCGCGTCGCCGACCCGGACTCGGGCGGAGCGCTCGTCGGCCCAGCCGAGCCGCGCGGTCACCCTCGGTCCGTCGACTGCGCCGAATCGCCGCTCCACGCGAACGCCGGTCGAGAAGTAGGGGTCGGTCCAGTCCTCTCCGGCCAGCGATGCCAGGGAGTTGATGAGGCCACTGGCGGGCGCGACCGGTCCGATGTCGTGCGGCGCTCGCCATTCCAGCGTGACACGTGTGGCGGGCGTGCGCGTGTCGGTGGTGGCCTCGAATCTCGCCGACAGATCCGAGCGGCCGAAGCTCCAGCCGGCATGGCTGCGCAGCCGAAGGTCGGCCGGAAGCCTCAGCGACGTTCCGGTCCCGAGGTAGACCCCTTCGGCGCGCGAGTACCGGGCGGCATCCGAGGCCGAGGCCCAATGGAATCGGGCCGGGCGCAGGCCCGACAATGCATGGTCGCGCACGAGCTGTCGGGCCTGCGCCCGCAGCTCCTCCATCGAGGCCGACGGCTGCAGCCCCTCCTCCTCGAGGCCGGCGAAAATCGGCTCTTCGAAGGGAAACGCACGCCGCTCGGCCTCCGGAACGGCCAGCACGGTACGGGACGAAAAGAGCCCGCTCGGAAGGTCGACGTTGAAGTCGTAGTCCCGGATCTCGAAGCGGCCCCGGATCACGCTGCCGGCGAGGAAGTCGAGCTGAGGCAGCTCTCTGCGCAGCTCGGCCTCCTGCCGGTAGGGGAGCCAGAATCGATCCATCCACAGGCTGTTGTCGAGCGAAATGCGGATGTAGTCGAGGTAGGGGTCCACGTACGACGCGGGCGTGAACGTGAAGTTCATGCGCACGATGGCCGCCGTGGACCGGTCGAGGAACACGGATCCCACGAACCCCGGCTGGTCGGGGTCCCGCGGTCGCACCTGCATCTCGTACACGCGCACCGGAGCGCGTCCGCCGCCGAACTCGAGCGTCAGCGAGTCCCGAAGCCGGAAGTGGTATATGCGCTCGGCGCCCACCGAGACCGGGTGGGCGACCGCTTCGACCTCGTCGCCGTCTCCGAGGCGGATACGATCACCGAACTCGTCCTGGACCACGGTGAGATGGTCGAGGTGGTACTGGATGTTCGTCGGCAGCGACTTCTCATCGCGCAGGCCGACGATGCGTTGGCGCGTGTCGCCCGGGGCGCGCCAGAACACGTCCAGTGCGACCTGGTCCGTCTTGACCAGCGTTCGCTCGTCGCTGTCGTTGCGGTCGAGGAAGAAGTACACGAAGCCGCGTGCGGAACTGCGGTAGGACCGGAGCACCGAGTCCACGGCGACGCTCTGCCGGATGGAACGCGCCCGATCCACGAGCTCCAGTACGCGGGGCGTGTCCCAGCCGACCTCGTCCTGGGCGAGAACGGCCGCAGGACCGAGCAGGGCTCCGACCAGACCCAAGGCCAGCCCGCCCGCGAGGGCGCGAAGCGAGAGAGAAGACGACACGCCTCTGGTACATCGCCCCGGAAGACCGGTTCCTCGCGCGGGCTCGCTACGAAGAAGAGGGTCCGACCCGTGCTCGGATCGGACCCTCTCTTCGGTCACGCAGGACGCCCGTTCGAATCAGTTCGCCATCCAGAAGCCGGACAGCGACTCGCCGTGCGGGCTCTCCCGAAGCTTCTCGAAGGCGCGGTTGCGGATCTGGCGAATCCGCTCTCGGGTGACTCCGAGGAGCGAGCCGATTTCTTCGAGGGTGCGCTCCTCACCGTCGTCGAGCCCGTAGTAGAGGTAGAGGATCTTCCTCTCGCGCTCGGTCAGATAGGCCTCGAACATCGATTCGAGGAAGTCCCGCCTCGCGACCGCCTCGACATCTTCCTCGATCTCCGACGCTTCCGCCCCGGCGAACCGCTCGCCGAAGGAGGCGCTGTCCCGATCCCCTCGATCGATGGGAGCGTCGAGGCTCAGTTCGCTGGCTGCTACGCGCCGCAGAGCCCGGATGGTGTCGACGGGCTCTTCCATCTCCTCGGCGATCTCCTGGTCGGTCGGCGAACGGCCGAGGGACTGGGTGAGCGCCGTCTCCGTCCGCGCCAACTTGGCGAGGTTGGAGTTCTGGTTGAGCGGAATGCGTACGGAACGGGTCTGTTCCGCCAGCGCCTGAAGCACCGTCTGCCGGATCCACCAGACGGCGTACGAGATGAACTTCACGCCCTTGTCGGGATCGAACTTCTTCACGGCCTTGAGCAGGCCCTCGTTGCCGATGCACACGAGTTCGGCGAGACCCAGCCCTCTCCCCTGATACTTCTTCACGTAGGAGATCACGAACCGCAGGTTCGCGGTGACCAGTCTCTCTGCGGCTTCCTTGTCGCCCGTGCGCGCTCGACGAGCGAGAGCACGCTCCTCTTCGGGGTTCTGGATGAGGGGGTATTTCTCGACGTCCTGCAGGTACTGATCGAACGAATCCAGTCCGCGCGAAGGAGAGAACATTCGAACAGGTTACCTCGGTCTGACGTGGACCCCGACGGCGAAAGTCGCGTGGCTGATCGAGTAGCCGCCGGCGCCGAACCTCTCGCAACGAGATGGCCCGGACCCGGAATCGGGTTCTTGAAGTTAAAAACGCCGCCCCTACGCGTCAAAGGCCTTGTTAGGCGGAGGTCACGGCCCGAAACTCCACTGCTCTTTCGATTTGCCGCCCCGCGCCTCAGCGGATGGCTCGGACGGGGCTGAAGACGTCGGCGCCGATCCGGCTTCTGCGACTCCTGGTCATCTGGACGTCCTCCAGGCCCGCGGTGAATCCGATCAGGTCGCGGAAGGAGACCCGGAGGACGAGGTCGCCGAAGTCTCCGTCTCCGCCGAACGGCATCCCGACATCGACGCGCGCGATGCTGCGGCTGCCGGCAGGGAAGCCGAAACGCAGGCCGGCTCCGACGGTGCCGCGCCACCCCGAGTCCGTACCGAGCCCGAGGTCGTCCGCCCACATGCGGCCGGCGTCCGCGAACAACGTGCCGCCCAGATCGAAAAGGTCCGGGAAGGGCCAGCCCAGGTAGAAGCGGTCCTCCGCCGAGATCAGGATGCGACGGGATCCCGGGAAGTCCTCGTTGCGAAACCCGCGCACGCCGCCCGCGCCGCCCAGGGTGAGCTGGAAGGGGAGATCGACCCGCCAACCGCCGGCGCCGGCGGCCCGCACGAAGAAGGTGTGCCGGCCGGCCTCCCGCGGCTGCCAGTATGCCATGAGGTCGACCTCGGCGAGGATGTCCCGCCATCCCTCGCGACCGTCGGTGCCGTTGATCACGTGGCGACCCTCGAAGGCCGCGTTGCCGATCAGTACGAATGGTGCGGGCGCGGTCGCGGCGTAGAGGCGGGCTCGTGTGAAGAAATCCTCGGGTTCGTCGCGACGCGGATTTGCGCCGATCGAGCGCCCCAGCGTGAGCGCGGCCTCCATCCCGACCTCGAGATCCGCGACGCCCTGGAGGGCGTCGAGGCCCACCCGTTCCACGAACCGGATGTTGCGCTGACCCAGAAGCACGTTGATGCGAGGGGCTGCGGCATGGCGCAGCTGAGGTGCCAGGAGTGCGGCCAGTTCCGGGGGAGCCGGCGTCGGATCCCCGAACCGGTTGTCGAGGACCTGCTCGGTCGCGCCGATCTCCTCGAACTCGAGTCGGTCGAGCGACACCCCCAGGCCGAGGACCGTGAGGCGGCCCGGTTCCCCGAATCGCGCCGCGACGGTGAACTCGGCCCTTTCGCGCTCCACGGGAAGCAGGAGATGGGCCGGTGCATCCGGGGTCCCGTACGACCAGGCGAAGTAGTCCTCGTCCCGGATGTAGCGCTGGCGTCCCGCGAACCGTCCGACCTCGCCGACGAAGGGATAGAAGAACTCCTCCTCGACGAACGATCCGACCCGTGTCTGTCCGGCGCGCAGTCGCGCGTCGATGCGGGAGTTGAAGAGACGCGGGGTGGGGCGCTCGCCACCC
>JAHHMJ010000433.1 GCA_018678395.1 Gemmatimonadota bacterium
CCTCACCGTCCTTGTCGAGTGTGTCCGTCTCGACGCCGAGAAGCGCCTCGGCCTCGTAGCGCTTGTCCAGGCCGGTGAGGAACGGGGACAGCCGCGTCGCCGGCCCCACGCAGACCAGAAGCAGGCCGGTGGCGAAGGGATCGAGGGTGCCGGTGTGGCCGATCTTGCGGGTCTTCAGCGCCCTGCGAGCGTGGGCCACCACGTCGTGTGAAGTGGGGCCCTCCGGCTTGTCGATCGGAAGCACCCCTCCCGCGGCGGGTGCCGTCACGACTCCGGACCGTCGTCGTCCGGCTCCTCCTCGGACCACCCGCCCTCGGGCCGCACCTCCGACAGCAGTTCATCGATACGGTCCGCCCGCTGCTGCGACACGTCTTCGCGGAAGTCCAGCTCGGGCACCCGGCGGATGCGGAGCTCGCGACCGAGCATGCGCCGGAGAAAGGGTGCCGCCCGATCCAGTCCGTCGAGGGTCTGTCGCTTCTCCGCGTCGGTGCCCTCGAGCCGGACGAGCACCCGCGCCAGGTTGAGGTCGGGCGTGGTGCGCACCGCCGTGACGGCGACGCCCTGGATCCGCGGGTCGCGCAGTCCGCCGCGGATGTGGATCGCCAGCTCCCGCTTCAGCTGCTCGTTGAGGCGTTCGATTCGGCGTGGCACGGTTGTATGCGGCTGGAGGGTCAGTAGATGTCGCGGCGCACGGGCCCGAGAACGACTCGCGGTTCGGCCGCCACGAACGCATCGGCCCGATCCAGCAGCGCGTCGGCGTGGGAGCGCGAACCCGCCACGACCGCCACGGTCAGCTCGGCGCGACCGGGCGTATCCTGCAGGCCGGTTTCGGCGACCGACACGTTGAACCGTCGACGCAGCCGGTCTTTCAACGACTTGACGACCGATCGCTTCGCCTTCAACGACGACGCACCCGGCACCGACAGCGTAAAGGTCTGGACCCCGACGACCACGAGCGGGAGACCCCTAGGCGGAGTCCGCCAGCGTTCGTGCCACCTCGTCGACGCGGAAGCACTCGATGACGTCGCCCACCTTGAGGTCGTTGTAGTTCGCGATCCCGATCCCGCACTCGAACCCCTCGCGGACTTCCTTCACGTCGTCCTTGAAGCGCTTCAGCGACGAGAACTCGCCGTCGTAGGCGACGATCCCGTCGCGAACCAGGCGGGCCCGAGCCTTGCGTTCGATGGTGCCTTCGGTCACGTAGCAGCCGGCGATCGTACCCACGCGGGTGATCTTGAAGATCTCGCGCACCTCGGCGGAGCCCAGGATCGTCTCCTTCTGCTCGGGCGACAGCATGCCCTCGAGCGCGGCCCGAATGTCGTCGACGGCGTTGTAGATGACGTCGTAGGTCTGGATGTCGACCCCGCTCCGCTCCGCGAGCTGGCGCGCGCCGGAATCCGGACGCACCCGGAAGCCGATGATGACCGCACCGGCCGTCTCGGCGAGCAGGACGTCGGACTCGTTGATCGCGCCGACCGCCCGGTGGATGATCTCGACCTGCACCTCGGCAGTGCCCAACTGCTCGAGGGCGTCGGACACGGCCTGAACCGAACCGTCCACGTCACCCTTGATGATGAGCGGGAGGGTGCCGGTCTGGCCCTCGGCCATCAGGGCCGAGAAGTCGCCCAGCTTGACGCCCCGCTCCTTGATGCGAAGCTGCTTCTCGCGGTCGAGGCGCTGACGGTTGGAGGAGATCTCGGTCGCCCGAGCGGCATCCATCGACTGGAACGCGTCTCCGGCCTGCGGCACCCCGTTCGCACCCAGGATCTGAACCGGCATACCCGGGCCTACCTCCTCGATCGCGTTGCCGCGCTCGTCCAGCATGGCGCGTACTCGGCCGTCGTAGATCCCGACCAGGAAGTCGTCGCCGACCCGCAGCGTCCCTTTCTGAACCAGAACGGTGACCACCGGGCCCTTCCCGACGTCGAGCTGTGCTTCGATGACGCTACCGTGAGCGGCCCGATCGGGGTTGGCTTTCAGCTCCAACAGCTCGGACTGGAGCAACACCTTGTCGAGCAGATCGTCGATGCCCTGCCCCGTCTTGGCCGAGATCTCGGCCGCCAGGACCTGGCCGCCGTAGTCCTCGACCTGAACGTCGTGCTGCAGGAGTTCCTGCTTGACCTTGCCCGCGTTGGCCGCGGGGAGGTCGACCTTGTTCACCGCGACCACGAGGGGGACGCCGGCGTTCTTGGCGTGGCTGATCGCCTCGATGGTCTGCGGCATGACGGAGTCGTCGGCGGCCACGATCAGGATGACCACGTCGGTGACGTCCGCGCCGCGCGCACGCATCGCGGTGAAGGCGGCGTGACCGGGCGTATCGAGGAACGTGATCGCCCGACCGTCGTCCAGCTCGACGTGGTACGCACCGATGTGCTGGGTGATGCCGCCGGCCTCGCCGGCCACCACGTTCGCACTCCGGATGCGGTCCAGGAGCAGCGTCTTTCCGTGGTCGACGTGTCCCATCACGGTCACGACCGGCGGGCGGGGACGCAGATCCTCGGGGGCGTCGTCCTCCTCCAGCTCTTCGACCTCGGACGACGCGTACTCCTCTTCGCGCACCGCCGTGAAGCCGAACTCGTCGAGAAGCATCTCGATCTGGTCGAAGTCCAGCCGCTGGTTGATCGTCACCATGAGGCCGAGGTTCTTGAACGCCGACCCGACGATCTGAGCGGCGGGCTCGTCGATGAGCTCCCCCAGCTCGGCGATGGTCAGGAACTCGTTGACCTTGACGGTCGTGCGCTCGCGCTCCTGCTCCTCCTGCTCCTCGATCTCCTGGATCTCACGCTCTTCGCGCGTGATCCGCTCGCCGCGGCGGCGCTTCTTCTTGCCGCTCCCGCCGCCTTTGATCTCGGCCATGACGCGCGCCAGGTTCTCCTGCACCGCATCCTGGTCGACGCGGCCCCGCCGCTTCTTCTTGTCCTTCCGCTTGCGACGGCCGTCGGTCGTGTAGCCCTCGGCCTGAATGCGCACGGTCCCCCCCGGGCCGGCCGATGCGGCCGGGGTCGGCTTGCGCAGCACACGGACCGGCCCATCGCCACCGGAGCGGCGCGCAGGCTCGGGACGATCTCCCGCCGCCGGCGCGGGGGCCGCGCTATCGACCTCCGACGCATCCGCTGGAACCGCAGCGTCGGGGTCCGTGCCCTCGTCGGCGGCCGCGGGGACCGCGTCCTCGGGCGACTCCGTCGCGTCCGGGACCGCTTCGACCTCGGCGGCCGCCTCGTCGTCACCCTCGTCGGCGACGTCGACCTCCGACACCTCGTCGGCGGGAGCCTGGTCGGCGTCGGATTCGGCCATCTCGGCGACGGGGACGTCCTCGCCGGCGTCGGACTCCGTCTCGACCTCGGCAGACGGCTCCTCGTCGACGTCGTCGTCGGCCTCGGCCGGCTCCGCCGCCGGCTCGTCGGCGACGGCGGCGACCGGCTCGTCGGACTCTTCAGCGCCGGACTCGACCTCCTGAGCAGCCTCGTCGGCCGACTCGACCTCTACCTCGGGCTCGGGCTCGGGTGCGGGCGACCGGCGGCGGCGACGGCGACGCGGACCCGAGGACGCTTCCTCCAGCGCGGCCTTCAAGGCGTCGGAGGCGGTCTTCTTTCCGGCCCGACGCTCCCGTTCGACGCGCGCGAGCACACGCGAGACGGCCGCATCCGGCAGCGTCGCCTCGGCATCGGACACGTGGATGCCCAGCTCCCGCAGGAGATGGATCAACA
>JAHHMJ010000398.1 GCA_018678395.1 Gemmatimonadota bacterium
ACACCGAGGATGGCGGCAGCTTGACCATCGTCGGGACCTGCCTGGTGGACACCGGATCCAAGATGGATCAGGTGATCTTCGAGGAGTTCAAGGGGACGGGGAACAGCGAACTCGTGCTGTCGCGCGAGCTCGCCGACCGCCGGATCTTCCCCGCGATCGACCTGACCGGATCTGCGACGCGCAAGGAGGAGTTGCTCCTCTCGCCCGACACCCTCGATCTGTCGCGGGCATTGCGCCGCCAGCTCGCGGGCACGGCCGATGCCGACGCCATGACCGAGCTGCTGGGAGCCATGGGCCGGATGCCCACGAACCAGGACCTGGTCGACTACTACAAGCAGCGAGCCTAGCTCTCGGCTCAGCGGCCGGATGGGGGCGGGCCGGACTCCTCGACACGTGCGCGGAGTTCGGCCAGCCCCTTTTCCATCTCCCGACCCTGCATGCGATCCATGCCCAGCGCCATGTAGGCGAGGAAGGGATTCCAGCCGAAGTCCCCCGTCTCGACCCAGTCGATCCTCGTGCCGTCGGGCCCCGCCGTCAGACTCACGCGCCCCCGCGTGAGCATCGAACCGCCCTCGACCGCGACTTCGTACGAGACCTCCCGCGGCGCGTCGGCCGTGAGCAGCTCCCAGCGACCCTCACCCCACTCCCGCGAATCCCAGGTCAGCGTCGCGCCCGCCCCGCGGGCCGGGCCGGACACTGCACCCTCGACCGCACCGATGGCCGCCCACGACGACCACCCTTCGACCGAGTCGAGAAACCCGAACACCGTCTCCGGCGTCCCCGGCAGCACCGCACTCCGCTCGACCTCCCAGGTGCCGGAGAGCGCGAAGCCCACGCCGACGAAGGTCAACAGGAGCAGCGCGACGCCCGTGATGAAGGTCTTGAGCAGCTTCATGCGGATCCCCCGGTACGCCCCTCGAGGAGGGGCTCCAGATGCGGCCATACGGTCCGGGCGACGCGCTCGTGCCCGGCGGCCGTGGGGTGGATGCGGTCGGCCTGATTCAACTCGGGCTCGCCCGCTACACCCTCGAGAAGGAAGGGTACGAAGTCGACGTCACGTTCGCTCGCCAGGGTCGTGAAGACCTCTCGGAACTGCGCGGTGTACTCCGCACCGAGGTTGGTCGGAGCTTCCATGCCGACCAGCAGAACGCGGGCCTCGGGCCAGGCCCCTCGGGTCCGCTCGATGATCTCGGCGAGGTTCTCGGACAGCGCTTCGGTGGAGAGTCCGCGCAGCCCGTCGTTCGCCCCCAACTCGAGGACGAGAATGTCGATGGGTTCACGCAGGATCCAGTCGAGGCGCGACAGTCCTCCGGCACTCGTATCGCCGCTGCGTCCCGCATTCACGACCTCGAAGGGCACACCGGCGGAATCCGCCATGGCCCCCAGGCGCTCCGGCCACCGCTGGTCGGGAAATCGCAGGCCCAGACCGGCCGTGAGGCTCGTGCCCAGGAACACCACCCGCGGGCCCGTCGCCACGGCGGTGGCCGCGCTGCCATTCGCCTCGGCCGTGGGCGTCTCGAGGGCCGGGGCGTCCTGCGGGGCGTCGGACGGGGTAGCCTCCGGCGCGCAGCCGAACACGGCCCATCCGACACACAGCAGCGTCCACGCTCGAACGGAAAACCCAGGGAGCATATGATCGTCGCGGAGAATCTGGGAAAGACGTACCGGAGTGGGGGACGGCCCCTGCCGGTACTCGAGAACGTGGACCTGACCATCGACGCGGAGGGCATCGTCGCCATCGTCGGGCCCTCCGGCACCGGCAAGACGACGCTGCTCGGTCTCCTCGCCGGGTTGGACAGCCCGACGAGTGGACGCGTCCTTCTCGCCGGTCAGGACATCTTCGCTCTTACCGAGGACGGGAGGGCGGAGTTTCGTGCGCGCAACGTGGGGTTCGTCTTCCAGACCTTCCACCTCCTGCCGACGCTGACCGCCCTGGAGAACGTGCGGGTACCCCTCGAGCTGCTCGGCTCGGATCGGCCCGCCGACCACCGCACGCGCGCTCGCACCCTGCTGGAGCGGGTGGGTCTCGGCGATCGACTCGGCCACTACCCGGCGCAGCTGTCGGGCGGTGAGCAGCAGCGCGTCGCCCTGGCGCGTGCCTTCGCGAATCGGCCGCGCATCCTCTTCGCGGACGAACCCACCGGCAATCTCGACCCACACACCGGCGGCACCGTGGTGGACCTGATGGTGGGCCTCAACCGGGAGGCCGCCACCACGCTGGTCCTGGTGACCCACGACCTCGAACTCGCCGGCAGGGCCCACCGCACCCTGGTGCTCGGCCGCGGCGGCTTCGTCTCGGATACCAGCGGACAGGCCGCTCCGCCCCCCGAGGGCTCGTGAGCGGCTTTCCCCTCCGTCTCGCCTGGTGGGAGGGGCGGGCGAGCATTCGGCGCGTGGGCCTCTACGGTCTTTCGATCACCCTGGGCGTAGCCGCGCTGGTCGCCGTACGCAGCTTCCGTGAAGACGTGTCCCGCTCCGTGCAGGAGCAGGCCCGGGTCCTCATGGGCGCCGACGCCAAGTTCGAGATCGACCGGGTCGTGCCCGACTCCCTGCGGTCGGTCGTGGACTCGCTCGAGGCTGCAGGTGCCCGCTCGGCCGGGATCGTGCGCACGGTCTCGATGGTGGCCGCCGAGCCCTCGGGAGGCGTGCGGCTACTCCAGGTGTGGTCGGTGGACGGTGCGTGGCCGTTCTACGGAGACGTCACCGAAGAGCCCGCCGGGGCATGGCGATCGGTGGGGGAGGGTAGGGCCGTCGTGGACCGGGCCGTCCTCACCCAACTGCAGACTGCCGTCGGTGACTCGTTGACGATCGGGCGGACCCGGGTGCAGATCGTCGGAGTGGTCGACGACCTCCCCACCGAGCCCGGTTTCCAGTCGGCGGTGGGCCCGCGGGTCTGGGTCGCACCCGCCACGTTGGACGCCGCGGCGCTGCTCGGTTTCGGATCGCTGGCCCGCTGGGACGTCTACCTGGCGTCGGACGATCGCGCGGGGCTCGAGGGCGTGGACGAACGCTACGAGGAGCTCCTCGAGGCGACCGGTGCCGACTACTCCACCGCCCGCCAGCGTGCGCGGCAGCTGACGCGCGCCGTGGGGTTCCTGGGCCGCTACCTCGGCCTGGTCGGTCTCGGGGCACTGCTGCTCGGTGGCATCGGGGTGGCCAGCGCGATCCACGTCTTCGTCAAGGAGCGGGTCACCCAGGTCGCGGTACTGCGCTGCCTGGGAGCCCGCCAGAACGGGATCTTCGTCGCCTACCTCCTGCAGGCCGCAGCCCTCGGGTTCGCGGGAGCCCTCGGAGGCGTGATCCTCGGCGTCGGGGTCCAGCAGCTGCTTCCCCTGGCGCTCGCCGACGTGCTGCCGGTCGATGTCGAGACCCGCATCTCGTGGAGCACCGCGGCAGCGGGCCTCGCCACCGGTGTGGGGGTGGCCGCCGTCTTCGCCCTCCTGCCGCTGTTGGCCGTGCGGGACGTGCCGCCGCTGCGTGCCTTCCGCCAGTCGGTGGAGGGTGGGGCGGGGCGGTGGGCCCTCAGTCGGCTGGCGGCCGTCGCCGCTCTCGCGGTCGCGGTCCTCGGGCTCTCCATCGCGGAAGCACCCGGGACCCGGGAGGGAATCGCCTTCGCGGCAGGGCTCGCGGTGGCCACGGGCGTACTCTGGGGTGTGGGCCGGGCTGCGATCGGCGCGTCCCGCCGGCTCTTCCCGTCGTCCGCGCCGTACCCGATTCGCCAGGGGTACTCCAACCTCTTCCGTCCGGGCAACCAGACCGTCGCCGTGACCCTCTCGCTGGGCTTCGGTGCGTTCATCGTGGGGACGGTCCTGCAGGTGCAGGAGAATCTCGGCCGAGAGCTCTCGTTCGAGGCGCAGGCCGGGCAGCCCAACCTGCTGCTCTTCGACGTCCAGCCCGACCAGCGCGAGGGCATCGTGGACCTCCTGCCCGCCGGTTCCCGCGGAGGCGCCGAGGTCACGCCGCTCGTGTCCGCACGCCTCGTCGCGATCGACGGAATCGATGTCGAGACGCTGCGGCTCGACGGGGCCGAGAACGCGCCCGAGGGGTGGGCAGTGCGGCGCGAGTATCGCCATACCTGGCGGGATACCCTGACGGCCGCCGAAGCAGTGGTCGAGGGAGCCTGGTGGCCGGATGCCGCTGAAGCACCTCCAGGGGTCGCGCGGATCTCGATGGAGACGAGTCTCGCTCAGGATCTGGCCGTGGGCGTCGGCACGCGCCTCACGTGGAGCGTCGACGGGCTCGAGGTCCCCTCGGTGGTCACGAGCCTCCGGACGGTCGACTGGGAGCGCTTCCAGACCAACTTCTTCGTGGTCTTCGAACCCGGGCCGCTGGACGCCGCGCCCGCCAGCTGGGTCATCCTCGCGCGGGTCGACGGCCAGGAGGCCCTCGACGACGTCCAGCGTTCGCTGGTGGGACGGTTCCCGAACGTCTCCGCGGTGGACCTGTCGAGGATTCAGGAGGCCGTGGAGTCCATCCTCGGACGGGCGCGCCAGGCCGCTTCGTTCCTCGCCGGGTTCGCAGCGGTGGCGGGTCTCCTCGTCCTCGCCGGCGCCCTCGCCGCCTCCCGGCATCAGCGCCTGCGGGAGGGAGCGCTGCTCAAGACCCTCGGCGCGCGCCGACGCCAGCTGTTGACCGTT
>JAHHMJ010000440.1 GCA_018678395.1 Gemmatimonadota bacterium
CGAAGAGGTCGAGCCAGCCGTCGTTGTCGACGTCGAAGAACCAGGTCGGGAAGCTCTCGAGTGGCTCACGCACGCCGGCGCGATCGGACGCCTCGACGAAGGTGGGCACGCCACCCTCCGCGTCGACGCCCTGGTTCATGAACAGGAGGTTGGGCTGGCCGAGCCGCGACACGTAGAGGTCGGGCCGCCCGTCGTTGTCGACGTCACCCGCGTCCACGCCCTTCACGAATCCGACCGCCGCGACCCCGGCGGCCCGGGCCACCTCGCGGAAGGTGCCGTCGCCGTTGTTCAGATAGAGTTCGTTCGGCCGATCCGGCTCGCCGCGGGTCTCGTTGCCGATGTACAGATCCAGCCGGCCGTCGAGGTCCAGATCCGCCCACACCGCGGTCTGCGTGGGATGCCGAGCCGCCAGGCCGGCCGCCCCCGTCACGTCGGTGAAGGTGCCGTCCCCGTCGTTGCGTAGCAGCGAGTTCGGCCACAGCCCCTCTTCACCCATCCATGCGCCGCGCAGTACGAACACGTCGACGTCGCCGTCGTTGTCGAAGTCCGCCTGCTGCATGTTGAGCCCGCCGGTGATTCCGGTGAGACCCGCTTCGTCGGTGACCTCCGTGAAGGTACCGTCGCCCTCGTTGCGGAAGAGGCGGATCTGGTCCTGGAGGTGCCACGACGAGGTCATGAGGTCGAGGCGCCCGTCGCCGTCGAAGTCGTCGGTCAGCGCGCCGCCCGACAGCTCGCGGACGTCGACGCCGAGGTGGGCCCCGATGTCCCAGAACCGTCCGATGTCGGCCTCCGAACGGAAGACCTCCGGCGGGATCCGGAAGACTTCGGGGACCCCGGCCGGGTATTCGCCGAGCGTCATGTGCGCCAGGTTCAGAAGCCAGCGCGCGTTCAGGTCGTCCGGCGCGCGCTCGAGCATGCGGCCGAGATAGACGATCGCGTTGCGCGATCCCTCCTCGAGCTCGTGCCACCCCTCGGTGTCGATGGGCACGACGCAGGCGGCGGAGGTCGGGTTGGCGACGCAGTTCTCCTGCTCACCGAGCCGAAGCCATGCGATGGCGAAGCGGGAGTCGAGCTGGGCCCTCAGCCCATCGACCTCTTCCCACGAACTCCCGACGCTGTCGAGCGTGGCCTCCATCGAGCCGAAGAGCTCGAGAGCCGCCCGCGTGTCGCCGGCCCAGAGCAGCTCGTCGGCCAGGCGGCCGGTGAGCGCCCACTGTTCGCGCCGGTCCGGCGGCGTCGGCAGGCCGCGAATGAGGGCCACGCGCCGGTCATTGAGGTAGGGGTTGTTGTACGGTGATGTCTCGGCGTAGACCATGCGAAGCTCTTCGACCACGGCCTCGTTGCCGCCGGGAGCCACATCGCCGCCGCAGGCCACCGAGCCGACGGCGACGACCCCGGCGAGCACCGTCCACAGCCGCGCGCTCACGAGGCGCCTCCCGAGTCCACCGACTCGCCGCCCTCGAACACGACCTCGACTTCCGCGGCCCCCTCGGGCACCGGATAGCGCCGCTCCCGTCCGTCGGGCCAACGCACCCACAGCGTCGCGGACTCGCCCGGGGCCGCCAGCACCGGCACGACCGAGTCCATCGACCAGTACCCCGAGCCGGCGTGGATCTCGCGAACCGGACCCGGGCCGGAAGACGTCTCGAGCCTCAGTTGCGCACCGACACCCTGCGGGTTCGTCGCCGGTCCCCGCAGCAGAACCCGAAGGCCGGGCGTGCCCGCCACGTTCTTCAGCAGGCGGGTCGCCGCGCCGTTCTGGCTCACGGCCCAATCGAGACGGCCGTCGCGATCCACGTCGCCCAGCGCGCCGCCCCGCTGCTCGCCCCAGACGCGGATCCCGGACACCGAGGCGTCGACCGCCGAGAGGGCACCCGTCCCGTCGCCCCGCAGGAGCAGGCCGCGGCCCGCGTCGCTGCGCGGGGTTTCGAGCTGATAGGCGAAGAAGTTCTGACTCAACACGACGTCCTCGTTGCCGTCTCCGTCGACATCGGCGACCGACACGTGAAAAGCGGGGGCCCGCTGGGCTTCGTCGGGGAGCGGCTGCACGTCGAACCGCCCCTCCCGATTGAACAGCACGACGTGATCGAAGGCGGCCGCCTCGACCACCGCCGTCTCGCTCAGTCGCCCGCCGAAGATCTCCTCGACCGACGACGAAGCGAAGGCCTCGTAGGTCTTCACGCGGTCCTGGATGAAGGGGAATTCGTTCCAGAGCATGGAGAAGCTCCGACGGGGGACCTCACCGGCCGCCGTCCCCCCGTCGTAGGTCTCGATGACCTGGACGTCTCCGTCCCCATCGAGATCCCCGTACCGAATGCGGGTGGGATGCTCGGCGTCGGACGTCGATGCGTAGAGGTGGTTCCGGCCCCAGTTCGTGACCACGAGATCCATGCGGCCATCCGCGTCGAGATCGCCCGCCGTCACGCCGTTCCACCATCCGGCGACCGTGGGAACGCCCCAGCGCTCACTCACGTCGACCCACGTCTGCCCCTCGCGGGCGAGCACGACCACCGTCCCCCACTCGCGGGCCAGCGCGAGTTCAGGACGCGCGTCGCCGTCCAGATCGGTGAAGACGGCGCCCGTTACCAGACCGATGCGGTCGAGCACACGAGCGGCGCTCTCGTCGGCCTCGAAGCGCCCCTCTCCCCGGTTGAGGAAGAGCCGCGACGATGCCGGCGCCGGCCAGCGGTCGCGCTCCGACCGTCCCCCGACGAAGAGATCGAGCAGACCGTCTCCGTCGACGTCGGCCATGGCGAGGGCCCCGACGCTGGAGTCCCACGCGGGGATCCCGCCCACCCGGCGCGGGGTCGCGCCATCGAAGGCGTAGATCGTGACGGCGTCGCCCTCGCCGGCGGGCGTCGGTGCGCGTTCGTGGCTGGACCGCGCCACCGCCAGCCGCGCGATCCCGTTCTCCCACCATCCGACGATCCCGGCCCCGTCGCGGCCGTCCGACGTCGACAGCGCCCCGGACGCCACGGGTGCGAGGCGGTCGCCACTCCAACCCAGTCGGACCGTGCCGGACTCCGCACCGCCGCCGACGAAGAGTTCGTCCACCCCATCGCCGTCGCCGTCGAACCACGCCATCCCGGGACCGAGCCGACTCAGCCGGTAGGGATGCAGCGGCTGGTAGGAGAAGTCCGGATAGGCGTTCTCGGCGTGCACGTGGTCGACCGGAGCCTCGCCGAACAGGCCGATCGTCATGTCGTCGTCGTCCATCGCCATGGAAGCGCGCGCGGCGTCCTGATCCACGGCCGGGGCAACGGCCGGGGCCGCGGCCGCGCCGCTCTCGTAGATCTCGTAGACCCGGTTGGCCCGCACACCCTCCACGACGGTGCGGGCGCCCCCCGGCCACGAGACCTCGAGCATCAGGGGACCGTCGACCTCGGCTCCGCTCACAGCGCCGCCGCCCGCGGCTCCCGGCGCGAAGACCACGGCGGGCTCCGATCCCGACAGGTAGGTCCCCCCCGCGATGGTCTCCTTCGACTGGTCGACCGCGCCCCCCACGAGCCGCACCGTCGCGCCGATCCCGCGGGTATTCGGCGCCCGACCCCGGAGCCGCACACGGATGCGCGGGGCCGAGGTGACGTTCCGGTAGACCGCGACCGGGTAGCCCAGACGATTCACCACGAGGTCGGGGCCCCCGTCGCCGTCGAAGTCGGCGCTCGCCATCCCATGCGACACGTCGGGCTCCCTGAAGCCCCAGTCCTCGGTGACCTCTTCGAAGCTCCCGTCCCCGCGATTGCGGAAGAGCGCGTTCGCTACCTCGAGGGGCGGGAAGAGCAGCATGACCCGCTCCATGTCGAGCCGGCCCATCGCCGTCCGATTCCGAATCAACTGGTTCGCGTCGGAGTCCTGCACGTCGTAGTGATGGCCCGTCGAGACCAGGATGTCCTCGTAGCCGTCGAGATCGACATCGAGGAACAGCGTCGACCAGCTCCAGTCCGAGCGGCGCACGCCCGCCTGTTCGGAGACCTCGGCGTACGTGCCGTCACCACGGTTCAGGAAGAGGCTGTTGCCCATGTACTGGGGCTGGTTGTCGATCGCGCCCAGTGGCTGCGGCGACGGAGCCATCGTCCCCATCTGACGGAGCCGCTTCTCGTGGTCGCGGCTGAGCATCTCGACCACGAAGAAGTCCGTGTCGCCGTCCCGGTCGACGTCCGAGAAGTCGACCGCCATCGACGACAGACTCCCCTTGCGAGTGCTCAGCGCCCGCATCGCCCGGAAGGTGCCGTCACCCGCATTCAACCAGATGCGATCGGGACTCTCGAAGTCGTTGGCGACGTACAGATCGGGACGGCCGTCCCCGTCGATGTCCTGGAAGCGCGCGTGGAGTCCCCAGTCCCGGAGTGGCTCGGTGATCGGGGCCCCGGTCTCGTCCCGCAGCACCCCCCCGTCGAGGGGAATCGATGTGAAGCGCCCCTCGCCCTCGTTGCGGAAGAGCAGATCCGGCTCGCCCTCCTCGAACCACACGAGCACCGAGTCGCGGGTCTCGAGCCGATAGTGCTCGCGGTACTGGTCGCGCACCCGGTACTCCCCGTCCACGCGCTCGACGATGAAGCGGAACTCCTGCTCGTAGGGCCACAGATCGCGGACCGAGCGCTCCTTGTAGTTCGCCGCATAGAGGTCGAGGTCGCCGTCGGCGTCGATGTCGGCGAGCGCGAGTGACGTGGTGCCCCACGTGCGGCCGGTGTCGAGCGCGCCCTCGGCTTCGGTGAAGACTCCCGCCCCGTCGTTGAGGAAGAGGCGCGTGGGCGCACCGTTCGCGGCCACCAGCAGATCGAGATCGGCGTCTCCGTCCACGTCGGCGAAGGTCGCGCCGGTCGAGAACTGGTCCGGCAGAGCGACGCCGGCCCCGTCGGTCATGTCCTGGAACCGCCAGCCGCCGAGGTTCTCGTAGAGGCGATTGGGTCCGTCCAGGCGCGCCAGGTAGATGTCGGGGCGCCCGTCGCCCGTGACGTCACCCACCGCCACGCCTGAGCCGTTCAGGAGATTGCGGTTCTCGACGATCTGGTCTTCGGAGAGACGGTTCGCGAAGTCGAGGCCC